>JBBSBE010000003.1:0-80969 GCA_038251625.1 Rhodobacterales bacterium | reverse complement strand
TGAGCGGTTACGTCATCGGCTGCGCGGCGGCGGTGCTGGTGGCCATTGCCATCGACCGCTCGCCCTTTCTGCGCGCGGGGCTTCTGCCCGTCGGCAATTTCGTGGCGGCGCTGCCGATTGTGGGCGTGGCGCCGATACTGGTGGCGTGGTTCGGGTTCGACTGGCAGTCGAAAGCCGCCGTGGTGGTGGTGCTGGTGTTCTTTCCGGTGCTGGTGAACACGGTGGCGGGGCTGGCCGCGACAGACCGGCTGAGCCGCGACCTGATGAAGACCTGGGGGGCGGGCTGGGGGCAGGGGCTTGTGAAGCTGCGCCTTCCGGCCGCGATGCCGTTCATCTTCAACGGCCTCAAGATCGCGACCACGCTGGCGCTGATCGGGGCCATCGTTGCCGAATATTTCGGCAGCCCCATCGTGGGCATGGGCTTTCGCATCTCGACCGGGGTGGGGCGCTTGCAGCTTGACCTTGTCTGGGCCGAAATTGCCGTTGCGGCTTTGGCAGGTTCGGCCTTCTATGGCTTGATTGCGATGATCGAACGGCGGGTGACGTTCTGGCACCCGTCGCAACGTGGATGACAAGCCCCCAAAACGGGGCGCAACAGGGAGACTTTGGCGATGAAATGGATGATGGGTGTGGCTGCGCTGGCGTTCGGCGCCGGGGGTGCATGGGCGGCGGACGATGTGACGCTGCAGCTGAAATGGGTTACGCAGGCGCAGTTTGCGGGCTACTACGTGGCCAAGGAAAAGGGGTTCTACGACGAAGAGAACCTGAACGTGACGATCAAGCCCGGCGGCCCCGATATCGCGCCGACGCAGGTGATCGCGGGCGGCGGGGCCGATGTGGTGATCGACTGGATGCCATCCGCGCTGGCCGCGCGCGAGGCGGGGTTGCCGCTGGTCAACATCGCGCAGCCGTTCAAATCCTCGGGGATGATGCTGACATGCCTGAAGGAAAGCGGGATCGCGGCACCTGCGGATTTTGCCGACAAGACGCTGGGCGTGTGGTTCTTTGGCAATGAATACCCGTTCCTGAGCTGGATGAGTACGCTGGGCTACAAGACCGACGGCTCGGCCGGGGGGGTGACGGTGCTGAAGCAGGGCTTCAACGTCGATCCGATCCTGCAAAAGCAGGCGGCCTGCGTCTCGACCATGACCTACAACGAATACTGGCAGATCATCGACGCCGGGATCGCGCCGGACGACCTGATTACCTTCAAGTATCAGGATGAGGGCGTGGCCACGATGGAAGATGGGCTTTACGTCATGGAAGACAAGCTTTCTGACGCGGCCTTCGTGGACAAGATGGTGCGCTTCGTGCGCGCCTCGATGAAGGGCTGGAAATACGCCGAGGCGAACCCGGACGAGGCGGCGATGATCGTGCTGGAGAATGACGAGACGGGCGCGCAGACGGAAAACCACCAAAAGCGGATGATGGGCGAGGTGGCCAAGCTGACCGCCGGATCGAACGGAACGCTCGACCCTGCCGATTACGAGCGGACGGTGGCCACGCTGATGGCGGGCGGGTCGGACCCGGTGATCTCGAAGGCGCCGGAAGGGGCCTGGACGCATGTGATCACGGACCAGGCGCTGAACTAGGCAGCGGCGGATCGGGGCTATGGGGGCGCGTCCTGCGAGGGGCGCGCCCTTTGTCTTGCCAGGCGGGGGGGGCTGTCTGCCCCCCTCGGCCTCCGGCCTCACCCCCCGAAGATATTTTTTCAGAGAAGAAGCAAAATTTGCATTAATTTGTAAAGGCTCCGGTGGCGTGGCAATCTGTCGGCCGGAGGTGCGGATATGGCGATTTCGGCGCTGGCGGGCAGCCGCGTGCGCGAGCGGCGGCAATCCCTGGGGATGCGGCAGGCGGAACTTGCGCGGGCGGCGGGGATTTCGGGGTCTTACCTCAACCTGATCGAGCATAACCGTCGCCGGGTGGGGGGCGAGGTGTTGGATCGGCTGGCCCGCGCACTGGGGGTGGAGCCGCGCGCGATTGCCGAAGGGGCCGGCGCCGCGCGGGTGGACGACCTGCGCGCCGCCGCTGCAGATGCGCCCCCCGATCTGCCCGGTGGGGTGCGCCCCGAGATCGACCGGGCGGAAGAGTTTCTGGGGCGGTTTCCGGGCTGGGCAGAGCTTTTGGCCGCGCAGCACGGCCGGGCGCGCGAGTTGGAGCGGGCGGTGGGCGCGCTGGTCGACAGGCTGGGGCAGGATCCGCATCTGTCGGCGGCGCTGCACGAGGTGCTGTCGGCTGCGGCGTCTGTCCGGTCCACGGCGGCGATCCTGGCGGAAGGGGAAGAGATCGAGCCGGTCTGGCGCGCGCGCTTCCACGCCAACCTGCAGGCGGACAGCGAGCGGTTGTCGGCAGGGGCCGAGGCGTTGGTGGCCTATCTCGACGCGTCGGAAGGGGCAGAGGCCCCGGCAGCGGCCGCGCCGCAGGAAGAGATGGAGCGGTGGCTTTCCCGTCGGGGCTGGCATCTGGTGGAGCTTGAACCCGGTGGGGCGGGGCGTGCGGCGCTGGAGGCCGAGGTTGCGGGCCTAGCCTCGGGCGCGGCGCGGGCGCTGGCGCGGGGGCTGGTGGCGGAGGGTGCGGCGGATGTGGCGGCGATGCCTGCGGCGATGGTCGCAGCGTCTGGCGGCGATCCCCTGCGGCTGGCGGCGCTGGCCGGGGCGGGCGTGGTGGCGGCGATGCGGCGCATCGCGCTGGCGCCCGGTGCGGCAGAGGGGCTGGTGATCTGTGACGCGGCCGGGGCGCTGACCTTGCGCAAACCGCTGGAGGGTTTCGTGATCCCGCGCGCAGGATCGGCTTGCGCGCTGTGGCCGCTTTTCGCCGCCCTCACGCGGCCCGGTGCGCCGATACAGGCACGGGGCGAAATGCCGGGGCCGGTTCCCCGGCGCTACGATCTGCGCGCCTGCGCCGAAGCGCGCCACCCCGAGGGCTTTGGCGGGCCGGAACTGCGCCTTGCCGGCATGCTGATCCTGCCCGCGCCGGACGAGGCGCCGGGGGCATTGCGTCTTGGCAGCACCTGCCGGGTCTGCCCGCGCGACGCCTGCCCCGCGCGCCGCGAACCCTCGGTGATGAGCGAATTTGCCCTTGCCGCACAGCAGGCGCGGCGCGCTATCGGCTTTTGACAGGTGGCGGCTTTGCGCCGATAGTCGTGTGGACGGGAGGGGAGCCCGTCAGGGGAGGACAGGCGATGGGTTTGGACGAGGCGTTGCCGGGTGCGGACCGGCATGTGCTTCTGGTCGAGGACGAGCCGCACATCGCCGAGGCGATCCGGTTCATCCTGATGCGTGATGGCTGGCGCGTCAGCGTGCATGCCGAGGGGGGCGACGCGGTGGAGCGGATCCGGGATGCGGCGCCGGATCTCTTGATCCTTGATCTGATGCTGCCCGGTCTATCCGGCCTCGACATTCTGGCGGCCGTGCGGCGCGACGCGGCGCTGACGGCGTTGCCTGTGATCATGCTGACCGCGCGGGGTCAGGCGCGGGACCGTGAGGCGGCGGCGCGGGCGGGGGCGAACCGGTTTGTGACAAAGCCCTTTTCCAACGCGGAAATCCTGGCCCTTGTGCGCGAACTGGTGCCCGCATGACGGCGCGGCGCCCGCTGTTTCTGGCCCCTGCGCCCTATCGCCGCCGCCGCCTGCGCGATGCGGCGCGGCTGTTGCCGCTGGCGGGGGCGTTTCTGTTTCTGTTGCCGATCCTCTGGGCGCCGCGCGCCGGCGGTGGCAGCGCTACGGGGACGGACGGCCTCTATCTTTTCGGCGTCTGGGGGGTGCTGATCGCGGCGGCGGCGTGGATCGCCGGTCGCCTGCGCGGGGCAGAGCCTGCGACCGGGGACGAAGAGGACTGACATGCCCTTCAACATCGTCGTTGTTTCGGCGCTTTCCTATGTCGCGTTCCTGTTCATCGTCGCGTTTGTGGTGGAACGGCGGGCCGAGCGGGGGGCGGCGGGATGGCTGCGCTCGCCGCTTGTCTATACCCTGTCGCTGAGCGTCTATTGCACGGCGTGGACGTTCTACGGCGCCGTTGGCTATGCCGCGCGGTCGGGGCTTGAGTTTCTGACGATCTATCTTGGCCCGACGCTGATCTTTGTGGGTTGGTGGTGGCTGTTGCGCAAACTGGTGCGCATCGGGCGGCAGCAGCGCGTGACCTCGATCGCCGACCTGATTTCCAACCGTTACGGCAAGTCGAACCTGTTGGGCGTGATCGTGACGTTGCTCTGTGTGGTGGCGGCCACGCCATACATCGCGCTGCAACTGCAATCCGTCACCCTGTCTTTCGGGGCCTTTGTGACGGATGCGCCCGAGGGCTTTTTGCCCGACCGCAACGCAACTGCGATCTGGGTGGCGGGGGGGCTTGCGCTTTTCACCGTGCTTTTTGGCACCCGGAACCTTGATGCCAACGAACGCCATACGGGCGTGGTGACGGCCATCGCGGTGGAGGCGGTGGTGAAGCTGGTCGCGCTTGTGGCCGTGGGCGTGTTCGTCGTCTGGGGGCTGGCGGGTGGCCCCGGTGACATCATGGCGCGGATCAACGCCTCGCCCATCGCCGACTGGGATCTGCAGCCTTCGCGCTGGGCGGGCCTGACGTTTCTGTCGGCGGCGGCGGTGGTGACCCTGCCCCGGATGTTTCAGGTGCTGGTCGTGGAGAACGCGGACGAGCGGCATCTGGCCACCGCAAGCTGGGCCTTTCCCTTGTACCTTTTCGCGATGAGCCTTTTTGTCGTGCCCATCGCCGTGGTCGGGCTTGAGAGGATGCCCGCGGGCGCGAACCCCGATCTCTTCGTGCTGACGTTGCCGCTGTCCGAAGGGCAGGGCGGGCTTGCGATGTTGGCGTTTCTGGGGGGGTTTTCCAGCGCCACGTCGATGGTCATCGTGGCGGCGATCGCGCTGGCCACCATGGTATCGAACCACATCGTCATGCCGCTCTGGCTGCGGCTGCGGCCCGGCCCTGCGGTTTCGGGCGATGTGCGGCGGCTGGTGCTTGCGGCGCGCAGGCTATCCATCGCGGCGGTGCTGGGGCTTGGCTATGCCTATTACCGGCTGTCGGGCGGATCGTCGGCGCTGGCGTCCATCGGGCTGATCGCCTTTGTGGGCGTGGCGCAGATTCTGCCTGCGATGATCGGGGGGCTTTTCTGGCGCGGGGCCACGCGGCTTGGTGCAGCGGCGGGGCTGACGCTGGGGGCGGCGGTCTGGGTTTACAGCCTCTTTCTGCCCTCGTTCGGCCCGGATGCCGTGTTGTCCGCCACGATGATGGCAGAGGGGCCTTTCGGCATCGGCTGGCTGCGCCCGCAGGCGCTGTTTGGCGCCGAAGGGATGGACCCCCTGATCCACGCGACCTTCTGGTCGCTGGTCCTGAACCTTGCGGCCTTTCTGGGTGTGTCGCTTGTCAGCTTTCCCGGCCCGGTGGAACGCGCGCAGGGCGCGGCCTTCGTGAACGCCTTTGATGCCGATGCGGCGCCGGGCGGGTGGAGCCGGGGGCAGGCCGAGCCAGAGGCGCTGCTGGTGATGGCGCAGCGGATCCTGGGGGACGAGGCTGCGCAGGGCCTGTTCGAGGCCGAGGCGCGGGCGCAAGGCAAGGCCGGCATCCTGCCCGATCCCACCTCGGGCTTTGTGGCGGGGCTTGAGCGGCGGCTCGCGGGGTCTGTGGGGGCCGCGACGGCGCATGCGATGATCAGCCAGATCGCCGGGCGGGCGGCGGTATCGGTGGAGGATCTGATGGCCGTGGCCGACGAGGCCGCACAGATCATGGAGTATTCCGCCCGGCTGGAGGCGCGCGAGGCCGAGATCACCCGTACCGCGCGGCAGTTGCGCGAGGCCAACGAAAAGCTGACCCAGCTTTCGGTGCAGAAGGATGCGTTCCTCAGCCAGATCAGCCACGAGTTGCGCACGCCCATGACATCGATCCGCGCGTTTTCCGAGATTCTGCGCGACGGCGAGGCCGGGCCGGAAGAGACCGCGCGCTATTCCGGCATCATCCATGCCGAAGCGATCCGCCTGACGCGGCTTCTGGATGATCTGCTGGATCTGTCGGTGCTGGAGAACGGCACGGTGCAGTTGAACCTCGATCTGGTCAGCCTGCGCGAGATGATCGACGGCGCGCTGATGGCGGCTGCCCACACGCGGCCCGAGCGCAGCTTCACCATTCACCGCGATCCGCCGACGGAAGAGATCTTTCTGCGCACCGATGGCGACCGGCTGAAGCAGGTGTTCATCAACCTCATCTCGAACGCGCGCAAGTATTGCGATGCGGTGCATCCCGAACTGCGCATCGCAGTACGCCAGCGGGGGGGGCGGGTGATGGTCGATTTCATCGACAATGGCGGCGGTATTCCCAAGGACAAGCAGGATCTGATCTTCGAGAAATTCGCCCGCCTGACCGATCAGACGCGGGCGGGCGGGGCGGGCCTTGGCCTGTCGATCTGCCGCGAGGTGATGGCCAATCTTGGCGGCTCCGTCGGCTATCTGCCGGGGCAGGGAGGTGCCGCTTTTCGCGTCACGCTGCCATTGCGGCTGGAAAAAGCGGCCTGAGCGGGCTGCGGTTAACGCTTTGGCAAGCCTGACATGGCAGCCCTTGAAGGGGCAACATGCGGAGGCGGCGGGTGAGCGGAATCAGGCGCAAGATCGCAGGGCAGACAAAGGGCGCCACACCGCCCGCGCGCGGGGCAGAGGCGTGCTGGCCCGTCGCATTGGCGCGTGCGTCGCGCGATGCGGTGGGGCTCGACCTTGTGGCGGGGCCGCTGAAGGGTGGCAAGGTTTCGCTGGCGGAACTTCTGGACATGCCGCCAGACAGGTCTTTCGTTGCCATGCTCGAAGGCCCGCGAGAGGCGATGGGGCTTTTGATCCTCGCGCCCGACGTGCTGGCGGGCATGATCGAGCGGCAGACGCTGGGCCGGGTGACCGCGCAACCCCCCGAACCCCGCAGGCCCACGCGCACCGATGCCGCCATGGTGGCCGGGCTGATCGATGCCAGCCTTGCCGCGCTCGACCAGGCGCTGGTGGAGGAGGATGATCGCATCTGGGCTGGGGGCTTTCGCTACGCGTCGTATCTGGCGGATGCGCGGCCGTTGGGGCTGATCCTTGAGGATGCGCCCTACCGCGTGATGCGCTTCGAGGCGGCGCTCAGCGGGGGCAAGAAAACGGGGACGATCCTGCTGGCGCTGCCCGCAGAAGGGCGCGGCAGCCCACCCACCCTGCGCCAAAGCAAGGCCGATGCCGAAGAGGGTGCGCGTTTCCAGACCGCCTTTGCCGATCAGGTGCTGGCCTCGGGTGCCACGCTCGATGCGGTACTGGCACGGATCACCCTGCCGTTGGACGAGGTGATGGCCCTCGCCCCCGGCGAGGTGCTGCGGCTTGGCATGGTTTCGGTTGACCGGATCGATATCGACGGGCTGAACGGCGTGCGCCTTGGCGGCGGCAAGCTGGGCCAGAACAGGGGGATGCGCGCGGTGCGGCTTGCCAATACGCAGGCCGTGCCCCGGGGCACCGGCGCGCTGTCGCCCGGGCTTGCCATGCTGGACGTAGCCATGGCCCGCACAGGCACGGGATAAGCGGGCACGGGATAAGCGGGCACGGGATAAGCGGGTCGGGGCTGAGCGGCCCTCAGCCCCCCGCCAGCGCGTCGATCTGGCCCCGCAACCCTTCCAGCTGATAGCCATAGCGGGCGGGAATGGCGATCAGGTCATCCGTCGGGATCGAACCCGCATGGCTGAGCGCCCAGACCACGGAGGATCGGTTGCCGCTGGCGCAGTAGGCCAGGATCGGGCCGGTCGCATTGGCGATGGCCAGGCCCTGCTCTGCCACATTCTCAACCGTCAGCGCGCCGGAAATGACCGGATTGGCGATGAAGACCAGCCCCGCCGCCACGGCCGCCGCGCGCATGGCATCGGTGTGCAGGTCTGGCGTGATCTCGGCGTCGGGGCGGTTGTCGATCACCGTGGTAAAGCCTGCCGCCTTGATGGCGGGCAGGTCGGCAATCGCGATCTGGGGCGAAACGGCGTAGCTGTCGGTCAGGCGGCGGATATCCATGGCAGTCCTTCGTTGTCAGGCGGTGGCGAGCCGGTCGATCCGGGCACGCAACCGGGGAGCGGCGATCATACCCGCGCCCATCGCCAGAATAAAGACCGCACCACCCCACCCCCCGAACCCGAGCGACGCCATCGCGGGGCCGGGGCAAAGGCCTGCAAGGCCCCAGCCTGCGCCAAAGACCAGCGATCCGATCACAAGGTTATGCCCGACCGTCGGTGCCGGTTTTGCCGGGAAGGGCGAGCCGAGCGTGGAGAGCGGGCGCTGTGCGGCCACCCGCCAGGCCACCGCCATCG
Organism: Rhodobacterales bacterium; assembly: GCA_038251625.1. Lineage (GTDB taxonomy): Bacteria > Pseudomonadota > Alphaproteobacteria > Rhodobacterales > Rhodobacteraceae > JBBQXK01. The sequence continues at coordinate 72,662 of JBBSBE010000003.1, read as the reverse complement.
GCAGGATCGCTCCGCCCAGAACAAAGGCCAGCGTCGGATCCCAGGCACCGAACACATCAAGCCAGCCCTGCACTTTGGTGGTGTTCGTCATGCCAGAGGTCAGAAGCCCCGCGCCGAACAGGCTGCCTGCCAGAAAAGCGAAAAATCCGCGCATCAGATCACCCCCAGGACGTGCCGGAAGACCAGCACCGACAAGCCGCCGCCGATCAGGTAAAAGACCGTGGCCACAATCCCGCGCAGCGACAGGCGCGAGATGCCGCATACGCCGTGGCCGGATGTGCAGCCGTTGGCAAGCCGTGTGCCGATGCCGACCAATGCGCCGGCCGCCGCCACGATCACAAGGCTCGGCGTCAGATGCGTCGGCGCCGGGCCGAACAGCATGACCAGTGCTGCTGGCACCAGAACGAGGCCCGCGAGGAAGGCGAGACTTTCACCCGCCGTGTCACGCCCCGTGCCGTCGATCAGCCCGCCAAGGATGCCCGAGGCGCCCATGATGCGGCCATTGACCAAAAGGTACAGCGACGCGGCAGAGCCGATCATCAGGCCGCCGATCAGGCCCCAAATCCAGTCGATGGGCATAGGATACGTCCTTTTGACAGAAATAATGTCCATCAGAGCCGCAGAGGCTGTGGACAGGTTCGATTTTCTCAAGGCCTTCTCTTGGTCAAAGACCGTTGACAGGCACCTTCAGATAGCTCTGCCCGTTATCCTCGGGTTCGGGCATGTGCCCGGCCCGCATGTTCACCTGCAATGCAGGGATGATCAGCCGTGGCATTGCCAGGGATGCATCGCGCGCTTGCCGCAGCGCCACGAAATCCTCGCGCGACCGACCGGCCCCCACGTGCACGTTCGCGGCCTTCTGGGCGCCCACGGTGGTTTCCCAGGCAAAATCCGCGCGCCCCGGTGCCTTGTAGTCGTGGCCCACGAAGATGCGCGTGTTGTCGGGAAGGCTGAGGATGCGCTGGACGGAGGCGTACATCGCTTCAGCCGAGCCGCCGGGAAAATCGCAGCGCGCGGTGCCGAAATCGGGCATGAAAAGCGTGTCGCCCACAAAGGCCGCATTGCCGATCACATAGGTCAGGCAGGCGGGCGTGTGGCCGGGCGTGTGCATCACGTCGCCGCGCAACTGCCCGATCATGAAGCTGTCGCCTTCCGCAAAAAGCCGGTCGAATTGCGACCCGTCGCGCTGGAAGCGGGTGCCTTCGTTGAAGACCTTGCCGAACGTATCCTGCACCACGGTGATCTTTTCCCCGATGCCGATCCTGCCGCCCAGACGTTCCTGGATGTAGGGCGCGGCGGACAGGTGATCGGCGTGGACATGGGTTTCGAGCACCCATTCAAGGCGCAGGCCCTGCGCCCGGATCGCCGTGATCACCGCATCGGCCGAGCGTGTGTCGGTCCGCCCCGAGGCGTAGTCGAAATCGAGCACGCTATCGATCACGGCGCAGGCGCGGCCTTCGGGTTCGATGACCAGATAGGTGATGGTGTTGGTGGCCTCGTCGAAGAAGCCCTGGACAGTTGGGATCATGGTTGCGGCCTTTCGGTCAGGGATACAGGTATCATAGGGGTCGGCCTGATACATTACAAGAATTGAATATGAAATCGTCCCTCGCCTTGACATGGATCAAGGCCACCGCGTGCTGCGTCCGTCAGGATCGGTCTATGGATCCAGCGGAGGCAGGCGGGATGGCGAAGATCGACAAGCGGCGCGACAGGCTTACGGCGCGGCTGGCAGAGCTTGACGGGCGGTTGCACCGTATCGAAGGCGCGCTTGATGCCCCCGTGTCGCCTGATTGGGAGGATGCGGCGGTCGAGCGCGAGGGTGATGAGGTGCTGGAAACGCTTGGCCGGTCGGGCGAGGCGGAACTGCGGATGATCCGCGCAGCGCTTGAACGGATGGAGAGGGATACCTACGGCATCTGCCAAAGCTGCGGTGCGCCTGTCGCGGCGGCGCGGCTTGACCTTCTGCCCGAAACCCCCCTTTGCGGCCCCTGTGCCGCGCGAAAGGACAGATCATGAAAGCGAACACCCAACGGGCGACGGACGGCGCGGACCTGCCCTTCGATGCAGGCCCCGCAACACTGGTGGCCTTGGCAACGGCCACGGGAATGGACCTTTTGTTGGCCGAGATGCGGGCCCTGACATCGATCCTGCCGGGCCATCCGGGCGAAAAAACACCCGTCACCACACCCGGAGAGGCCGATTTCGACGATCTGCCGGTCTGACACCGCGCGTTTTGCACCTGCAAAGGATTGCCAAGCCCCTCAATCTGCCTTGTAAATGGGTCAAGGCCGGGTAACGGCAGGGGGACGACATGGCAGCCAGTGCTGAGGTGCGCAGCGAGCGGGTGGGAAGCACGATTGTCCTGATCCTCGATGCGCCGCCGGTCAATGCGCTGGGCGACGGGCTTCGGCGCGCGCTGGGCGATGCGTTGGCCGAGGCGGGTGACCCCGCCGTGCGCTCTGTGGTGATCGCCGCCGAGGGGCGCACGTTTCCGGCAGGCGCAGATATTTCCGAATTCGACGCAGAACCCGCGCCCCCCGCCCTCGACGCGCTTTGCGACCGGATCGAGGCGCTGGGCAAGCCTGTGGTTGCGGCGCTGCATGGCACGGTGCTGGGCGGCGGGCTGGAACTGGCGCTGGCCTGCCATGGCCGGATCGCCGCAGCCTCGACCCGGCTCGGGCTGCCCGAGGTGACCCTTGGCATCGTGCCGGGTGCCGGGGGCACGCAGCGGCTGCCCCGTCTTCTGGGCGCAGAGCGCGCGCTTGAGATGATGCTGAGCGGTACACCCGTGACGGCAGCGGCGGCGGTCGGGATGGGGCTGGTCGACAGGATCGTGCCGGACGAGGCGCTTTTGTCCGAAGCGCTGGCAATGGCACGCGCGCTCGAAGGAAAGCCGCCGCGCCGGGTGTCCGAGGCGACGGACCGGCTGGCCGATGCCCGCGGCTATATGGCGGCGATTGCCCGCGCGCGGGCCGAGGCCGCGAAAAGCCCGCTGCCCGCCGCCGGGCGCATCGTCGATTGCGTGGAGGCGGCCCTTTTGCTGCCGTACGCGCAGGGTGCGGGCTTTGAGCGTGCGGCCTTTGACGATCTTGTGGGATCGCCCGAGGCGCGGGCGCTGCGCAGCGTGTTTCTGGCCGAACGGCGCGCCATGAAACCGCCGCCCGGGGTCACTCCGCGCCCGGTGACGACGGTCCTGGTTGCAGGTGCCGAAGCGGGCGCGGAACTGGCAGAGGCGCTTTTGGCCGCAGGGCTGCGCGTCACGCTGGCCGACACCGACGCTGATGCGCTTGGTATCGTGCTTGAAGGCATTGCCACGCGGGCCGCAACGGCGGTGCGCGAGGGCCGTACGACCGAGGCCGCGCGCGAGGCGGACTGGGCACGCCTGACGCCTGCACTGGCAGCCGAGGCGGGCACGGCGTTCGATGTGATCCTCATGGCGGGGGATTTTGCAAAGGCCGGGGCGGTGCTGCCGCCGCTGGCTGCGGCATCGGGCAATGCGCCGGTGGTGACGCTGGGTCGCATCGGGCCGGGGCATGCCCGCGCGGCGGGGCTGATCGCAGGGCCGGGGCGGCTGGTCGAGGTCCTGACGAGCGGTGCCACCGATCCCGTCATCCTTGCCACCGTCATGACGCTGATGAAGCGCATCGGGCGGCTGGCGGTCGAGGCGCAGGGGCGGGGGCTTTCGGCGCCCTGTCTTTCGGCGCTGGGGGCGGCAGCGCGCCATCTTGCGGCGCGGCATGGGGCGACGGCGGTCAGCGCGGTTCTGAAGGGGTGGGGCCTTGCCATCGCCGATCTGCCCGACGGACCCGGCGCCACAAGCCATGCGCCCGGCGCGATCGAGGCGCGGCTTCTGGGCGCCATGGCCAATGCGGGCATGCGGCTTCTGGGCGAAGGTGCCGCGCAGCGACCCGGTGATATCGACGTGGCGCTGATCCACAACCTGGGCTGGCCCCGGCATGTGGCGGGGCCGATGCTGTGGTCCGGTGCGCGGGGCCTTCTGGTGGTGCGCGCGGACCTGCGCGCCTGGGCCGCCGAGGATGCCGCGATCTGGACGCCCGCGCCGCTTTTTGACCAGATGATCCGCGAGGGGCTGCGGCTTGAGGCGCTGGACGCGGCCTGATCTGCCGATCAGCGCAGCATGATGCCCGCCACAACGCACATGAGGCCGATGGCCGAGACGCCAAGTGCCGCAAGGTTCAGCGTGACCACCTTTTGCAGCTCGGCCCGCATCGCGGCGTCATCAAGGCCCCGGCGGCGGGCGCGGGTCGCGCGGCTGATGCAATACCCGAGCCCTGCCACGCCGAGCAGGGCGAGCGCGGTGCCGATCCAGATGAGTGCGTCCATGGGCATGGCCTTTCGGCGTTTGGGTGGCGGCGCGTGCCGGGCAGTCAGACACCCCCCGATCACCGGGGAAAGATAAAGCCGGAAGACGACCGGGGTTGGGCCGTTTGGCGGCATGATCTAGCCCGGCAAGGGGATCGCGCGCAAGCGCCCCCGGTCCGGCTTGCGGGGGGAGGTCGGGCGGGCTAGGAAGCGGGCCTTGCGAAGAGGAGATGCCCATGGCCGACACGACCGACACCTATGCCGTGACCGCCGACGAGCTGCGCCAGTTCATCGAGCGGGCCGAACAGCTTGCCGCCGAAAAGCGTGACATCGCCGAGCAGGAGAAAGAGCTGTTCGCCGAAGCCAAGGGACGCGGCTATGACACCAAGGTGATGCGCAAGGTGATCGCGCTGCGCAAGCGCAAACCCGACGACATTGCCGAGGAAGAGGCCGTGCTCGAAATGTACAAGGCCGCGCTCGGGATGGCGTGACGCGGCCTTAGGGCGCCAGCACCGTGACCCCTTGCATGGCCATGATCCGGGCCATGTCCTGCATGTACCCATCGGTCAGCCTTTGCACCAGATCGGGCGACCAGCCCGGCATATCAAGCTCCATCTCGATGGCATCGGGGCGGGCGAACTTGCCAAGAAACGCCGTGACGATCCGCCGCCGTGCGTCTGTATCGCCGGGGGGCTTGTCGGTCATGTAGCGCTGCATACGATCCATCCCTTCGGGCAGCATGATGGCGGCCAGAAGATCGCCTGTGTCGGCCAGCGCCAAGTCCGGACCATGGCCGGAAACCGCTGCCAGCACCTCGGGCCACAAAAGCGGCGTGTCCTCGTCGCACCAGACGGTGATCGGAATGTCGGGCAGCCGGGCGCGCAGGGCCGCCAGAAGATCGGACCAGCGCAGAAGTGCCGGGTCCGCCGCCGCCCCCGCCTCGGGTGACCGCTCGACCACCTTGGTGCGCATCGCGGGCAGAAACGTGGCGGGGTTGCGCAGGGCGATGTGGAACTCGGTCTCGATATCGGGAAAGATCTGGGTGAAGGCGGCCATCCGTTCGGGTCCTGCCGGATAGAAGCGGTCGCCCACCGCCGTCGCCGCGTAGCCCATGAAATGATCCCACGACAGGATCAGCCGCTTGGCGCGGTCTTCATCCATGATCTGTTCCAGAAGCAGCGCCTGGGTGTCGCGGTTGGCGGGTTGGCCCTTCAGTTGCATCGCCGTGTCGCGCAGAAGGTTGCGATAGCGGTTGGGGCCGGGCACCACGATCCCCTCTTCGCTGAGGGCCGCGCGGTTCTTCAACAGGCAGCGCAGCAGGCGTTCTTCATCGGTGCAGTGGACGCCAAGGTGATAGACGATACGCATCACGGCCTTTCGGTGCGGGGTATACGCCCGACTATAAGCGGTTTTCTGGACAGCGAAACCGGGATCGTCTAGGCAGGGGCGGTGATGGCCGACCAAAACGCTCAACTTCCCCGCGCAGCCCTGCGCCTGCCCGACTTTTGGTCGCTGGGCGCGGTGGCGATTGCGCTGGTGGTGCTGGCGCCGATCGCCGCTGTGGTGTGGATTGCGTTTCACCCGGTTGAAAACATCTGGCCGCATCTGATGGCGACGGTTCTGCCGCGCTATCTGGCGACGACGGCGGGGTTGATGCTGGGTACGGGTGCGCTGGCGGCGGTGGTGGGCACGGGGGCGGCCTGGCTGATCGCGATGTACCGCTTTCCGGGCAGCCGCTGGCTGGACTATGCGCTTTTGTTCCCGCTGGCGATTCCGGCCTATGTGGGGGCCTATGCGGTGGTGGATTTTCTGGATTATTCCGGCTTGGTCCAGACGGCCCTGCGCAGCGTGATGGGCTGGCAAAGCGCGCGCGATTACTGGTTTCCCTCCATGCGCAGTCAGGGCGGGGCGACGCTGGTGCTGGCGGCATCGCTTTATCCTTATGTCTATCTGCTGGCGCGGTCGGCGTTCCGCGAACAATCGGGGGCCACTTACGAGGTCGCGCGGGCGCTGGGCGCGGGGCCCTGGGGCCTGTTCTGGCGCGTGGGGTTGCCACTGGCACGGCCTGCCATCGCGATGGGCGTGGCGCTGGTCCTGATGGAGGTGGTGGCCGACTATGGCACGGTGCAGCATTTCGGGGTGCAGACACTGACCACGGGCATCTTCACCGTCTGGCTGACGGGGGGCAACGCAGGGGGGGCCGCGCAGATCGCGCTGGTGCTTCTGGGCGTTGTGTTCGTGTTGCTGGCGTTGGAGCGGGCGGGGCGGCGCAACGCCCGTTTTCACCGGGCTGCGCGCGCGTCGCGCCCCCTTGCGCCGCAGCGGCTGACCGGCTGGCGGGCGGGGATTGCCACGGTCTTTTGCCTTCTGCCCTTTGCCGCAGGGTGCCTTCTGCCTGTGGGCGTGATGCTGGGCCACGCGGTGCAGAACCCTGCCGCCTGGGTGGCGCCGGGGCTGGCGCTGGCGCTGTGGCACACAGCCGCTGTGGGCGGGGTCGCCGCGGTGGTGACGGTGGGGGGCGCGCTTTTCCTTGTCTATGCCGTGCGGCTTTCGGGCCGGGCCCTGCCACGCGCGGCCCTGCCGATCACCGCTGTCGGCTATGCCGCACCGGGGGCGGTGCTGGCGGTGGGGTTTCTGGTGCCGCTTGCCGCGCTCGATCACCGGCTGGCCGATGCGGTTCTGGCGCTGACGGGGGTGGACCCGGGGCTGATGCTGACGGGCACGGCGGCGGCGCTGGTGCTGGCCTATGCGGTGCGCTTCTTTGCCGTGGCGCAGGGCACGGTGGATGCAGCTTTCGGCCGCGTCTCGCCCTCGTTGCCGATGGCGGCGCGGTCGCTGGGGCGTGGGGCGGGCGGGGCGCTCCGTTCCGTCTATCTGCCGTTGATGCGGGGATCGGTGGCGACGGCGCTGCTGGTTGTCTTTGTCGATTGCGTCAAGGAACTGCCCGCGACGCTGCTTTTGCGCCCGTTCAACTACAACACCCTGTCCACCCGCGTCTTCGAGCTTGCGAGCCTTGAGAAGCTGGGCGAGGCGGCGCCTGCGGCGCTGTTGGTGATGGTCATGGGACTTTGCGCCGTGGCGCTTTTGGCGCGCAGCGCGCGGACCTGAGGTCAGACGTCGGGTTCGCGCGCCAGCAACGATGCGCCGGACGTGGGCGTCAACCGCGCGAACCACCAGATCGAGGCCAGCGAGAATGCTGCGACCACCGCAAAGACGGGGGGGAAAAGCGTGCCCGTCAGCGCCGGCGCCCCCGTCATGGCCTGCGCGGCCTCAAGCGCGAAGGCCGCCACCGTGATCCCGATCGAGGCGGAGAGTTGTTGCAGCACCGCGTTGAAGCTGGTGGCCGAACTCAGCCGGTCGGACGCCACATCGGCATAGGCCATCGCGTTGATTGAGGTGAACTGCAGCGAGCGGCAGACACCGCCAAGAAACAGCACAGCGATCATCAGTGGATAGGGCGTTGCGGTCGTGAATCCGGCCGGGGCCAGGATGAAGAGCGCCGAGAGGCAGGCATTGCCCACCAGCACCCGGCGGAACCCGAAGCGGCGCAGCAGGGGTTGCGCAATGAACTTCATCAGCATCGCGCCAAAGCCCGAAGCGAAGGTCAGCATGCCCGACTGGAATGCGGTGAGGCCGAAGCCGATCTGGAAGAGAAGCGGCAGAAGGAACGGCAGCGCGCCACTGGAAATGCGGAACGCGGTGCCCCCGAGTGCGCTGATGCGGAACGTCGGCAGCCGCAGGAGCCGCAGATCGACGAGCGGGGCAGGCACCCGCCCGGCGTGGCGCACGTAGGCCACGATCAGGACGACGCCGATGATGGTCATCGACACGGTCACTGCCGTGGAGGCCACGCCAAGGCCCGACAGCGTCAACCCCGTCAGCGCCGCCGCAAGCCCCGGGCCGATCAGCAGAAACCCCAGCGCATCCAGCCTGACCGGGGGGGCGGGGGGCAGTTTCGGGATGAACGCCGAGACAAGGGCGATGCCCACCACCGCAATCGGAATGTTGATCCAGAAGATCCAGCGCCAGTCGAAATAGGTGGTGATGAACCCCCCGATCGGCGGGCCCATCACCGGACCGATCAGGGCAGGCACGGTCAGCCAAGCGAGCGCCCCCACCAGCCCCGCCTTGGGCGTGGCGCGCAGCACGATCAGCCGCCCCACGGGCACCATCATCGACCCGCCGATCCCCTGCAGCACGCGGCTTGCGATCAGCGTGCCAAGCGAGGTAGAGGCCGCGCAGGCAATGGACCCGGCGGCAAAGACAAGGATCGCCCAGCGAAACACCCGCCGCGCCCCGAACCGGTCTGCCGCCCAGCCCGAGGCGGGGATGAAGATCGCAAGGGCCAGAAGGTAAGAGGTCAGCGCCAGCTTCAGCCGGATAGGATCGGTTGCAAGGTCCTTGGCGATCTGCGGCAGCGAGGTTGACAGAACGCTCGCGTCGATATTCTCCATCAAAAGCGCTGTCGCCACGATCAGCGGGGTTGCCCGCGCCTTGATGCGGGCCATGACGGGAAGGGCTGAAGGGATCATCGGCAGACCGTATCCGCGCACCGGCGCGCCCCGCTAAAGGCCCCGGTTCGCCGCCCGCGTCAAGACCGGAAGGCACAGCCGTCCGCGCCTACGACACTCACGCTTGCCTGACCGTTTCCCGGGCGCTATAGCGCAGGTCAGTGCCCCTATAGCTCAGCTGGTAGAGCATCTGATTTGTAATCAGAGGGTCGGGAGTTCGAGTCTCTCTGGGGGCACCATATAATCAAGGGGTTGGCGGTGGCTGTTCTGGCGTCGTGCTGGGCAGACTGGCATGTGATGGCCGAAGGCCGTATCCGCAGCCGTCGGTTGCCGTTGCTTCCAGCGACCTGTTTCCCCAAGGCGGCGGGTCGGTTCTCGTTCCGGGCTGACGTTCACCTCTTGGTTTTGTCGATTTAAGTGCCGCCGGGCTGTTCACTGCACGCCCGGAAACGCAGGAAACGCGCCGAACCGCGGGTCTGTTCGGCCGTCTGGGCATGCGTCAGCGGATCACACGCCAGATCGTCGGCTTTCAGGGAAATTTCAACCGAAGATGGAAAATAGTCGCTGATTGCAGATCGCTGATATGGTAGATTCGGGCCTGCGAGATTTTAAAGCAGGTTATTATTATGAACAAACTTGACATATTGGACCTTGGTGACGGGCAGTTCGTTGGAATCGAGGTTGGCATTGCGCCACCGGCCACCGACATCCGCCTTGTGTCCGCGGACAGTGGTGACAAACAGACGATCGCCTTTGACGAGGCCATCGCCCGGATCAAGCCGATGGCCAACCAGCTTGTCGGCGCGCTGAAGGATCTTGCTGAATCGCCGAAATCGGTGGAGGTCCGCTTTGGGCTGAAGCTGAGTGCGGCGGCGGGGATCATCGTAGCGAAGGCGGCGACCGAGGCGAATTTCGAGGTCAAGCTGACCTGGGAAAGAAGCGCCCCGCCGAACGACAAGTGAGGGCACTTGCCCCCCTCGTCCGTATCCTCAACGCGACCAGAACACAGTGGGTCGGGTGCGGGTTTCTGGTGCCCTCTCGCCCCGGTGACAATGCGCTGACCGTCATGACCTGCGCTCATGTGGTTGCCGATGCGCTGGGTCAAAGCGCGCTCATGCACCGCACGGAGGCGCCGACGGATCCGGTTGAGGTGATGTTCGGTGTGGAAGGCGCCCGCAGGGCGAGTCCGATCCTGGGGCGTGTGGTGCCCGATGGATGGCGGCGCTCCCCCCCATCAGGAGAGGCGGCGGCGGGGCCCATCGACATTGCCGTCCTGCGGCTCGACCTGAACACGCGGCCGGCTGGCGCGGATTACGCCCGGTTTGTGGACCGGGTCCAGCCGGGCAACATGGTCATCGCGCATGGCCCCCATATGCCCAGCGATCTTGCGCCCGATGCCCGCAGCCATTGGGTGGATGGCGAGGTGCGTGAACAGGCCCGGCTGAACGAGATCGAGTTCCTGACGGCCGCCGCCATTGACACCAACATCATCGTCGGGGGCTTTTCCGGCGGCCCCCTGACTATCACGGCGACGGGCGAGATCGCTGGCATGGTGCGTGCGGTTCTGGAGGGGCACTATCGCCGCGCCTATGCCCTGCCGGTCGACATGCTGGCCGAGGTCTGGCCCACGCTCAGGCAGCAGATGGGGCGCAAGGGCGGGGCGATTGCGCCGATTTTCGATCTGATCGACCGCAAAAAGCAGGTCCAGACGTTGACGACCGAAACCCAGAGTTGCCTGCAGGCGCGGCAGGGCGGGGGGGCGGCGCCGGCAATGGTCTTCACCGTCGTGGGGCCGCCGGACGAGGATCACACCCATCTGCGCCGTCGCGCGCAGGTCGAGATTGCGCGCCATCGGCTGCGCGGGGACCGGGGCGCAATCACGGTGGCCGACATCGTTCTTCGTCTGCCGGAGGGTATCGATCAGGACGATCGGCTTTCCCAGATGTCCGAGGATCTGGAAAAAAAGACCAAGGCGGCGGGGATGCAGGCCCCTGACCTGCGCGCGGCATTCGAAAAGGGGGCAGAGGGGTGGGTCGTGCATGTCATGATCGATCCCGACCTTTCCGATGATGACGCGGCGTTGCTGACAGCGTTCCTTGCGCAGTGGGACCGGATCGCGGACGGGGCTGCGTGCGAATTGTATCTGGTGTTGTCCTTCGTTCATGCGCCCACGGCGGCAGCCGGGCCTGCCGCTGCGCGATGGCACGCAGACCTGCTTGCCGGTCGCAGCGCGGTGTGCCTGCCCCCGCTGAGCCCGGTCATCAAGGGCGATATCATCGCCTGGCAGGAAGAGATCGCGAAGCAGGAACATCTTGGCGACGAAGGCTTGGCCGAGGCTTTGGCGTTCCGTGTCGAAGAGGCGTTCAACGCCGCGCCGCATCTGCCGATGCGACAACTGAGACAGGCAATCTTGCGGGCAGGCATCGATCCGGAAAACCCCTGAAGGGGGGCAGGGACAAAGGGGACAGGCGATGGTCACACAGTACACAGGCAAGCCGGGAAGGATGGCGGCGGCCCCGGTGAACTTCGATACCGGCTTGCGCGACAGTCTGGACAATCCGGCCGGATATCTGCCCGCCCCGAACCTGGTGACGGCGGTCAACGCGGCCATGTTGCTGGGGCAGCCGCTGCTTTTGAACGGCGAGCCGGGGACGGGCAAATCCGGGCTTGCGGGGGCCGTTGCGCATGAGTTGTCGCTGGGCCCGGTGCTGCGGGTAAACTGCAAGGCCGACATGCGGTCGGTCGACCTGTTCTATGGCTTTGACCACACCCGCCGTCTTTATGATGCGAGTGCGGGCACAGCGAGCGGCGCCGAAAGCTATGTCAGCCTGCAGGGACTTGGGGCGGCGATCGTGCGGGCAGCGGGCGCGGATGCGCGGGCCGTGCCGTCGCGCGGTACGGGTGCGGGCGCCCGGCTGGGTGACCTGTTCCCCGACATGCAGCTCGGTGCGCCGCAGCAATCTGTGGTGCTGATAGACGAGATCGACAAGGCGTCGCGGGACGTGCCAAACGACATCCTTGTCGAGATTGATGCCATGCGGTTCGACATCGCCGAGCTTGGTGTGACCATCGCCGCCGATACCCGGCGCAAGCCATTCGTCGTGATCACCTCCAATTCCGAAAAGGCGCTGCCCGCCCCGTTCCTGCGGCGCTGTGTATTCTACACCATCCCGTTTCCCGCCCTGCCCGAGGAGGTGTCAGAAGCGGCACCGGGCCGCCCTGCCTACACGCTGGAAAACATCGTGACCGAGCGGATCAAGGGGCTGGCGGGATCTTCCCTGCTGGCCGAGGGCTTGCAGGTGTTCCGGTTGCTGCGCGATCCGGCGCGGTTCGAAACAAGGCCTTCGCCTGCCGAGTTCATGAACTGGCTGCTTTACCTGCGCGAGCACCACAAGGACGATTTCCACCTGCGCAGCGCGCCCGATCTGGTGCGCAAATCGCTGGTCCTGCTGCTCAAAAGCGAACGTGACCGGCAGATCGGCGATGCGGAGATCACGAAGTGGCTGTCGGGAAATCCCAAGCCATGACCGCGCCGGCGGCCAGCCTGCCCGATCTGGCGCTGGCTCGGCTGCAGGCGTCTGTTCCGGGCCTGGATCTGGCGGTCGGCGATCATGTGCGCCTGTCGGCCTATCTTGTGGGGCTGATCGACAAGGGCTGGGTGCCACAGGATCGCGCGTCCCTTGGCCCGTTGTTGGCGCCGCTGCTGGCGCGCAACGAAGACGAACAGCGCGCGATCCACGCCTTTTACGCCGAAACGCTTGCGGTGGTCCCCGTCCGCGACCGATCCGATGCCAACCGGCCCACGGCCGATCAGGGCGACACGCTTGCCCTTGGGGCGGGTGACGGGGATAGGGCAGATGGCGTGCGGCGAAACCGCGCTCTGCTGGGCGGTCTGGCCATCGTCGTTCTGGCCCTCGTCGGGGCTGTGCTTTTCGGGGGGTGGTTCAATCTGGTCACCGATGTTGCCCCGACGACCGAGCAATCGCTTGATCAGCAGCAGGCGACCGGCGGCACCGTGGGGTGGCTTGGCGTTGTGTCCGAAATGGTGGCGCAAGTCTTTACCGCCAAGGGCGCGCTGCGCGCCATCCTGATGGCGCTGCCCATCGGGGTTGCGGCGTGGCTGATGAACCGTGTGGCCAGCCGCCGCGCTGTCCTCGACCCCGAGGCATCCGACACCGCGCGCGATGTGCGCGAGGTTGGCCTGCCCTATGCGATGCGCACGGGGCTGCTGTCGGGCCCCGCAAGCGCGACGGCCTTTGGCCGGTTGCGATTGCGGCAGGAGCGCCCGTCGCGCAGGATCGACGTGCGGCGCACGATCAGCCGCGCGGCGCAGACGGCTGGTCGGGTTGTGGCGCTGTCGCACCAGACCGAGGTGCAGAGCCTTGGGCATCTTGTTCTGATCGACCGGCGCAATCTGTCGGACCATCTGGGCGATCTTGGCGACCTGCTGGTGACGCGCTTGCGCGAGGCGGGCGTGCCGGTGCAGGCCTATGACATGCTGGCCGATCCCGGCCGTGTCGTGCCGTGCCGCGCGGCGCTGTCCGAGGATGTTTCTGTGACGGGATCGGTTTCGCTGGCCGATCAGTTCCGCGGCGACGCGCTGGTCGTCGTGGCCGAGGCTGAACGTCTTCTGGATCGCTTCGGGCGTCGGTTGGCCGGATGGGTGCTGCCCTGGGGCGATCCGCGCATGATCGCCGTGCTGACCCCCCGCCCACCTGCATCCTGGGGCCGGGCAGAGCGCAGGCTGATCGCGCTTGGGCTGGCGGTGTTTCCGATCTCTGCCAAAGGCTGCCGGGATTATGTGTTCTATCGCGTTGCCAGCCTGGGGGATCGCCCGCACCCCCCACCGAGTGCCCCTCAGGTGCGCGCGGCCTGGACGATAGAGGACGCCGCAGAGGCGGTAGACGAGGCCACGTCCGATCCGGCGGCAGCCGATCACGCCGTCTTCGCTCTTCGCGCGGCGCTTAGTCCGCGGGCGCACGGACTGATCTCGACACTGGCGATCTTTCCCGTCGTGATCCCGGAATTGACCCTTCGGATGCGCGGGGTTCTGGGGCCGGGACAGGGCAATGACACCGCGGTGCTGGCAGAATTGGCCGCGCTGCCATTCTTTCGCGACGGACGGTTGCCGTTCTGGCTGCGCAAGCGGCTGGTGGCTGAACTGCCCGACGATCTGGCGGCGGCCGCACGGGCCCGGATCAAGATGTTTCAGGATGAAACGGTGGCGGGTGCAAGGGCCGAGAAGACGCTGATGATCGGCAGGCCGGATGACGATGGCATTCTGCGGTTCCTTTCGTCGCTTGGTCCCCGGGACGGGCAGCGGATCGCCGACAGCGTGCTTTTCGTGCGTTTCATGCGCGATGCCGATATCTCTGACCTGACGGTTGATGCTTCGGGGGGCTTGCGCGACCGGCTGGACCGCGTGGTCCGGTGGCGATTGGTGCAGATCGCGGCGGCGGGGCTGGTGGGCGCGGCGTTGATGTGGGTTGCCGCGTTGCCTATGGTTGCAGCCCTGATGGCGGCGTTGGCGTCTCTGGGGGCGCTGCTGGAGCCGGTCGTCGGCCGCGAAAACCCTTTGGTTCGCGGGCTGCTGATCGGGATGTCGCTGGTGGCGTATGTCTGGGTGAACAGCCGCAGTGACGGGTCGGGCATGCGCGCGGCGCGGGGTGAGCCGGGCGGGTGGTGGCGCCGGTTCGCGCCCTGGCTTCTGCCGGTTCTGCCTGCCGCGGCGCTGGCCCTGTCAGACGCAGCGATGCTGGCGCTGGACCTTGGTTTTGGCGCCCGCTCGGCCGATTACGGGCCGGGGGACCTTGTGCAGATAGGGCATCTGGCCCTCAGCCTTTTCGTTCTGTGCATCGTGCTGGGCCGCAGGGCATCGGTGCCGTTCGACCCGGTGGGCTTTGCGTCGGCCCGGAGCACGGGTCAACTGCTGGGCGGAATCGCGGCCCTCGTGCTCGCGAATTTCTTCATCACCTATTCGCTTGAAAGTTGGTACTTCGGCAGTTTGCTGCATGCGCAGCATGCCGGGTTGCTGTGGGCAGTATTGGCAGTTCTGGCCTCGGTATCCTTCGCGACGTCCGCGCCGACGTATCGCGCGCTGCTCACCGGTGCCTCCGGCGTTCTACGGTCGTGCTTTACCCTTGCGCTGTCTGCGGCTGGATTTTGGGGATTGTATCTGGTGATTTTTCCCGCAGGGAGTGGGAACAAGCCTGCTGAAGCTGCCATATTGTTGTCGGTGGTGCTGTTCCCGATCCTTTTTCGTGCCGGGCTGATCAATGGGCGCGAATGGCTGTTCGGGCTGGTGCAATGCATCGGCCTTTTGGGCATCGATCTGTTTCTCGTGGGCGGATCCGCGCGGCCCCTTGGCCAGTTTTGGTGGCTGGTTCTGTCGCCCATGCCGGCCCTTGCTGTCCTCGCCCTGACCGGCCTTGTCTTGCGTCGGCACATCGATGTTCAGAGATACCTCCAGCGCGTGCTGATTGTCCTTTTCGCCGCGCTTGGGCTGTCTGGCGGGATTGTCGTGTCGGGCCTCGCTGCGGGTTTTGCGCAAGATGCCCCGGGAACGACCGTTCCATGCGATTCCCAGAAGGATCCCGCGTGCCTCGTGGGGCAGAACGGTAGCGCCGGGGACCCCGTCGCAGAAAATCCCGCCGTCCAGTTTCCCGCAAACCCGGTGGACCTGCCCCCGATCGTGGTCGTGGCGGACGGATCTTCCGAGGCGGCGTTCGCGATGCCGCTTCTTTTATACCTGTCGGTGATCGTCGCCCTGGGTCAGTGGCTGTGGCTGCGACGTGCGGCGCTTGACCGGGGCCGGGACGCGCAATGGCAGGAGGGGCCGATGTGGATCGTGCTGACGCTGCCGGTTCTGCTGTGTATCGGGCTGGGGTTTCGTCTGTCCGATACGTCGACACTGTCGCTGCTGCCCGTGTATCCGGTGGTCGCGGCCCTGCTGACCTGGCGGTTCGGGTTCTGGGGGGCCGCCACGTCCCTTGCGGGGATCCTGCCGATGGCGGGGCAGACGGGCATTGCTGCCAACGCCCTTTTTGGCGGGGCCGGGATCGGGATGATCCTGACGGTGCTGGTCGTCATCCGCATGGTGGGCGAACGTGGATACCTCGCGCGGCTTCTTGCCATCGACACCATCACGCCCGCGCAATACGGCATGGCAGCGCTGATCGTGCTGCCTGTGGTCGGCTATGGAATGCCAGAGATCGCCTTGCGGATCGAGGCCGTGCCGGGGCTCTTCTACTGGTTTGCGCTCTTTGTCATCGGCTTGTCGCGCGTGGGGCTGCGGGGACCGGCGCTCTTCGTGATTTCGGCGGGCCTTGTGCAATACGTGCTGCAGTATGTCTTGCCCCTCAGTGGCGAAAGCGGTGTCTATGCCGGTTACCGGAGCACCAGCCTGATCGGCCATCTGAACACTGTGCTCTGGTCCCTGGTCGTGCTGGCCATCGGCCGGACGATACGGCAGCGCTTCATCGGCGATCTGGGGCGGGGGATACGTGGCCATGATGGTGGCATCATGGCCGCCATGACGCGCGTTTTCGCTGCGCCTGCCGCCCTTTGGATCATCGCATTCTGGAGTGCGATCCTCTTCAAGATCGACGTTGGTTCCGAAATGGTGAATCCCGGCTCGGTCGGGTGGCTGGCGGCCTTTGCGGCGGGGATGTGCCTTTGGGACTGGTCATCGGGCCGCAGCGGGGGCGCGCGGCCGGCCCTGTCACACCTTGGAATTGCGGGGATCGGGTGCGGTGTGTTTCTGGTCGCCGCCCTGATCTTTGGCGCATTCGTGCCGCCGGACACGCGGTTCGATGTGACGAAGGGCATCGCTGGCCTGTCGTCGGGCGTTTCTCCGATGGGTGTGCAGGCGATGGTGACGGTCTACATCGTCGTGGGCTATGTCGTTGGGTTCCTGTCCGTTGGGTTGCGCCGCGTCGTCGGCGCGTCGCCCGATCTTTGGGTATCTGTGCCAACGCCTGTCCGGAGGGAGAAATTCCATGCAAGCGCTGCATGAAAGCGAAACGGCGGACTCTGCGTCGGAAACATTGTCCGGGGTCTACGAGGATGACTGGCTCGACCGTGCCGAGATCGAAGCCGGTCCCGAGGTTGCGGCCCGTCTGGACGCCGCGATCATGGCAGACCGGGGCCGGATCGCCCTGCGTGACGTAGGATGGATGTTCGGCGAGGGTGCAACCGATGCCACGACGCGGCAAATGCTGGCCGCCCGCTTTGCAACTCTGGAGCCGCCCGGCTGGCAGGACGTGCCCTTGCCCGTGACCGGCCAAAGCCTGACCGCACTGACGCCTACTGCCGGGCGTGTGCTGGCGGGGCTTCTGGCGGCATTGGCGTTGCTGGTCCTGATGGCGCTGGTGTCGCTGCCATCGTCAGAGGTGACGGTCGTGCTTCCGGCTGCGGCATCCTGACCGGCGCAGGGTTTGCCCTTCCCGCGCCCTTGGCGGACGCGGGACCGGGCCTTTGGGCCTTTCAGATTTCGAACGGATGCTGGCCGTCAAAGCCCGGATCCTTGCGTCCGACGACCCAGTGGTTGGGGGTCTGGTTGTCGGGCATCAGTTTCAGGATCTTGCGGTAAAAACCGGCATAATCGTCGCTGAAGCCGCCCTCGAGCACCTGCAACAGGCGGCTGGTAAAGAGGCCGTTGATATCGCCATCGCCCGAGGTCTGGTTGTCCTGACAGCCCGACAGCAGGCGAACCGTGCAGGAGAGGGGCTTGTTCACGGCGCGCGACCGGGCCCCTTTCAGCCCGCCAAGCTGTCCGGACATGGGGTCGAGCGACCGCGATACCTGCTGGTAGAGCGCCTGGTTCCGGCCAATCACGTCGCGCCGCACGTTGTCTGACAGGCAGCGCGGCCGCGGGCGCATATCGGGGTCGGCGGCGATATCCATCGTCGTGATCCCGGTTGCCGTAGAGCGCAGGATAGACCCGCTGTGGCAACTGTCCGAGATGACCAGCACGCGCACCCCTTCGCGGAAGTCGCGCCAGCCTTCGTAAAGTTCGTCATCAATCATCTGGCGGTCATAAAGGCACCAGGTCTCATCGCGGCCATCATCCTTTTCGTCGCCACTGAAGTCGGGCACGAAAGCGCCGTGCCCGGCATAGGTGAGAAGAAAGATGTCGCCCGCCTGCAATTCGGTGGCGGCCCGGGCGATGGCGTCCCGCACGGCGCGCACGGTTGCGGCCTTGTCCAGCAGGACCGTCCGATCGCGATACCCGCATTCCTCGGCGATCCGTTCCATCGCATGCGCGTCGTTGTGGCACCCGAACAGGGTCTGCGGACCGCCGTAATGCACCTTGTCCACCTCGTTCAGACCGATGTGGAGCGAGAAGCCGGTGTTCAGGCCGGTCGGATCGGCCAGCCCCTTGCGCGGTGTGGCAACGGACGGGGCCTTGCCCTTGCCGCGTTTCGGCGGCTTGGCCGGGGTCGGTTCGATGGATCGGCTGCGGGTGGCGGCCTTTCGGATGGCGGCATCGAACTTGGCGGCAACCTTGGTGAACCCTGCGGGTTTGGGGTGCAATTCATCGGCCCATTCGGCATCGGCGACGGTTCCGCGATTGTCGAGGAAGACAACATGGGGATACCGGCTGGCAAGCCGTGACATGGCCAGCGTGAAGCGGTTTATCAACTCGTGCGTGATTGCGCGCTGAAACGCCGGATCGACGATGCCAAGCTCCTTCATCGGTTTGCCCAGCCACTTGCCCTTGGCCGGGATCGCATAGTCGTAGCCGTGGCAGATAGCCGTGACGCCCGGAGCCTCGCGCGCGATGCGCCGGAAGATCTGGTCGAACTGCCGGACCGCCCCGTCGACCAACCCGGTGAAAGACGATTTCACATGCTGGGCAGCGGTAAGCGCAGGGTCAAAGGGCCGCAAATGGGTCTTGAGATCGCCCCCGCCCAAGGCATCGTTGCCGCCCCCCGACAACAGAAGGATCTGCGCACCCACGCGCTGCACTTCATGCAGGTATTCGTCCTGCTGCAGCATCTGGGTCAACGTGTCGCCCGCCGCCGCCAGATGCGAGATTGCATAGGTGTTGTTCAGGGCACCGATCACATCCAGCACCGGATAGGTGAACCAGGAATCCCCCTCGGCCACGAGGATCGGACCTTTGTATCCGCCAAGAAGCTTGATCTCGAACTGGCCACGGCGAAGCAGGCGAACCAGCGCGTTGAACCCCGGCATGGCAACGGCGGCGCGCTGGATGGCCTCGGGGGTGCTGCCCATATCCACCAGCGAGGTGTCGTAGGTCGCGGTAAACTGGAAAGCATTCGCATCATCAGGCTCGATCTTGAAATAGCGCGCGAAGTCCTCGACCTTGGCGCCGGGCGTGTACATCTTTTTCAGCAATTCTTCGGCGGTGATCTTCTTGGTCATCGGGAAATCCTCCGGGGTCGGGTTTCTGTAATGGAATGATTGGACTGAAAGTCGGCGATCGCTTCGGCGATATGGATCTTCACAGCCGCATGTTGCAGCACCGATGAGAAGGACAGATCGCCGTTCTTCTGGTCGGGAACGTCAAGCGCGGGGCGGTCCGGTTTGCCACGCAGGCGGCCCCGGAATGCATGCGCCCCGATCAACGTGGTTTGCGGTTCTTCCTCGAAAGCGCGGGATACAAGGTCGGTCCAGGACCGGCTGTAGGTTCCGACGCACAGCCTTTCGTCAAAGGCCGCGTCGGCGCGGAACATGGTGGCTCTGCGTTGCGTGCGTGTGTTCCAGACCTCAAGGAAGCGCCCGACAGTCGCTTCAAAGGCCTGCCGGGTGATCAGCGGGGCCACCAGCGTCATGCTTGCCAGAACGTCCGACAGGGCCGCATCCCGCGCTTCTGCATCCGCATCCGGGCCTTCCCGCAGCAACTCGGCCAGTAGCAGGATCCCCGCGCCCTCGGACACGATGTGAAGCCGCTTGCCGGCGCGCTGGCAGAGGCCGATGATCTGGTTCAGTGTATCCGCGGCATCGCCATCCTTGGGTACCCTTGCCGCAGCGGTTTCGGCTGCGCGCTTGGCGTCGCGCCAGAGGGCACGGCCGACAGGGCGCGCCACGCGCTCGATTCGTTCGTCGGCGTCCTTGCGGTTGCCCTTTGCGATGGCCAGTGCCGCGTCGAACAGGGGTTTCAGCGCATCCGCAGACCCCGACAACAGCCCGTTGACCCAGATCAGGGACAGTCCGTGCACATGCGCCGCCTTGTCCTCGCAAGTGGACCGGGCAATCCGGGACATTACGTCCTGCGTCGGCATGATGTCGCCATGGATGGTCAGACGGATGTCGGTGATGTTTCGCTTGGCCTCTGACCCCAGATGGTCGAGGGTCGTCTTCAGGCTTTCGCGTGACCCCGGGTAGCTGCCCGTCGTCACGTGATGGCCGTCGTCCAGATGGATGTAGTGGCCCAGCACCTCCAACCGCCGGGCCGGTTGGGGGGCGGCCAGCGGGGCTTGATCCGCCCCGAACATCGCGGTGCCATGCGCCCCGATGGCAAAGCGGAACGCTTCGGGCGTTGGCGCGGCCAGACGCAAGACCCAAGCGTCGATGACCCGGTTCGCCCAGTCCTCATAGGTCCAAAGCGCGATACCGGGCAATGGCGGGCCGTTGCCGAGGCGATAACCGCCCCATGCTGGGCCCCATGAATTCAGAACAAGAAAGCCGCGCCGGTCATAGCCGACGATCACGAAGGCATGGCCCCCGCCAAAGACCGTGCTTTCTGCGGGGCCGATCACCCCGGCATTCGGCGTTTGCCAGCCGTCATGCAAGTCTGCCGACACATAAAGCGCCCCCGCCTCGACCAGAGCGGCGTGAAAGTCGTTGATGAACGACCGGACGCGGTAATAGGCGCCCAACGTCACGTTGCGCGCTTCCTGCATCGCCGTGACCGAGGCAGATTCAACGGTGTCGCCCATGTTCTTCAGCAGGCGATTGTTCCAGGTCGTCTCGGTGCAGACGCCGGTGTTGTAGAACCCCTTGAGGCCGGACCGCAGGCTGTAGATGTCGGTCGCCTTTCGCCCGCGTTCGGTGCTTTCGACATCCAGCGCCATCGCGTAAAGCATCGCGCCGCTGGCGGGCATCACATGGGCCTGCGCGCCCGTCAGATCACCGTTCTTGCAGTAGGTTTCGATGCGCTGGATATCCAGCAAGGCTGCAAGCGATTCACCGATGCAGGTCGGCGCACTGCCCTGGCTGCGGATGGTCAGGTTCTTGCGATAACCGCTGTTCTGCGGCTCCATCGCCGCGCAAAGATACCGTTCCGGCAACAACCCCAGCGTCGGGCGGTAGATCAGATCCCGCACATCCGCGGGATCGGGGATGATCGTGCCGGTGTATTCCGGGCCTTCCCGGGGCAGGTCATCGCCCATGGTCATGCGCTCTCATGTGAAGCTGCCACGGCGATCGGACAGGCGGCCTGCCTTGACCGCATCCTGAATGCGCCCGGCGCGGGCCGTGGAATCTGTCATGCTGGTCTGATGGCGCAGGGCCAGATAGCGCGCGATCACCGCCCTTTCCTGCGCATCGCCCCATGTCGCCGGGTCGGGCTTTCCCGTGCTGGCGGCAACGTCGGCAATGGCCTGTGCAATGGTCTTTGGCACATGTCCGGGCCGGTTTACATGCTGATCCAGCAAATGCGCCACCGCCACCTCGGACGTGACGTAGTGCGCCAGCGTCCGGTTCCCCAGCGTTGCAATCGGCGCGTGATAGAACACCGGGATCCGGTCGATCGCGACCTGCACATAGGCGCGCCGCACTTCGGGATCATGCGCCGCGCGCCAGAACCGGTAGGCCCAGAGGTTGCTGCGAAGCGGGGCCTTCAGCGCGCCCGTATCCAGCCGCTTGCCGTCAAGCACTAAGTATCCGCGCCCCACAGCAAAGGGCCTTGGCGCCTTCACGGCCACATCCAGCCCCACCTTGCCGAAATAGGTGGCAAAGCTGGCGGGCGCGCGCGATTTCAGCACCGAAAGGGCGTAAGGCAATTCTCCTTCACCCGTCCCTTCCGAAACGGTCCATTGATAGAGGCTGCACGACAGCACCGCATTGTCCCATGTGTTGATCGCCTCGATCATGCCCTCGTTCACCGACACCGCGCGCATCACGCGCTGGATGCTTGCCGACAGGCCGGGAAACGCGGTCGGATCCTGATCGAAGAATGTGTTGATCGCCGTCTGGCCAATCTGGAACATCCCAAGCTTGAAACGCTTGCCGAACACGATCCCCCCCGGGCCGCGGACGGACGAGCCTGCAACCTTGATGTCGGCTGCCTTGGCCTCGGGCGGGATCGCGATGGCGCGGGGCGCGGCCACGGTCCGCGCGGTCACCCCATCCGATGGCAGATCGGCAAAGCTGCGGCGGGAAATCACGCCAAAGACATCGCCGACCGATGCCTCTGCCCATGCCAGGGGGCCACCCCTTATCGTGATTGTGGTGCCCCTGCGCAGCAAAAGGACGGTTTCGCCCCCCGGGACATCGCGAAGCGCGGACCGTTCAGCCGTGACGATGGCAGAGTGCATGGCAGGCGTCTCCCCCGTTTCCAGCCCCCTTTCAGGGGCGCAAATCCTCATTCAGGATGTTTTTCAGGACAGCTTCACGCTCGGCTTCCAGCTTTGCCTTGCGATCGGCGTTCGCCTCGGCCGCGATGGACCGGGCCAGCGCCTCTGCCCTGTCGCGGTACTTCATGTCCGACAAAAGCTTCATGCCCGCGACCAGCGCATCCAGCGACGCGCCCGCCGTGCTGGTTGCCGAAAAGAACCGCTCCAAGAGGGCCGTGCTTGCTGCGGTGGGCGAAAAGGCGGCAAGCGCGGGCTGGTCGCGACCGTCCACGCTCAGCACCACATAGGGCTCGTCTCCGCGATAGGGGCGGCCATTGCTGTCGACCAATCCGACGCCGTCCTTGAAAGTCAGCCCGTCCACGTCCAGCCCGGCATTCGCAAGCAGCCGGAACCCGGCCTGATCGGGCGCGGCCCCGGCCAGATCGAAGGACAGCTTCTCGGTCTGGCTGAACACCGGGCCGTCATAAAGCGCCGCAGCATAGTCGCCCGCGATGCCGATCAGTTGGCTCGCCCCCAGGAGAAAGCCGCGATAGGGCAGGAACAGGGGCAATCCCTGCAACTGGCCTAGCGCCTGGGTCACCGACGCGACAAAGGCCGCCGGAAATTGCGCGACCGCCATTTCCACGGTCACCTTCACCTCTGCCGACAGCAGCGAAGGCGTGTAGCTGACAAGCATCGTGCCTTCGTCAAAGGCCTTGCCGTCGAGCGTGCTCTGCGGGGTCACGTCACGCTGCAGCAGGTTCAGCGCCCGTGCGGAGGCGGCGAAGACATCAAAATCCTTGACCCCCGATACCACTGCCACGTCGCCCGACGTGCGAAAGAAGCCGCCCTTGGGAAAGCCGCCGGTGTAGATGTGCCGGATCTGGACCAGCAGCGGCTTGCCGATGCCAATCGGCTGAAACGGAACGGTTCCACTGTCGGTGCTGCCCGGCACAGGGCCGCGCAAGGCCCGCTTCTGCACGAACGCGCGGTCGCTTCGGCGAGAGCGTCCCTCGGCCTCGGACATGATGTCGCCGTCGATGATCTCGAAGAGTGCCATGCGGCCCCTTTCCGGGGTTGGGTTTCAGGGCTTTGCCCAGTCTCTTGCCTCACCACGCGTGTCGATATGAACGAAGGTCTGCGACGTGTAGGTGCCGATGCCGCCCACGAAGCGGGGATCCTGGCTGCGCAGGCGCACGGCGACCCGGCGCCAGATTTCGGGGGTGCCGGACTGGCAGGTAAAGTCGATGGCATTGAACTGGGAATGCAGGCTCTGGTCTTCACCACCCACGCAGGCGTTGTAGGCAGGGCTGCGGTAGCAGCTTGTGATGCGGACCGCCGCGCCAAGCTCTGTCCGGATGCGATCCAGCATGCGGGCGGTGTTGGCGATGCGGGGCCAAAGATTGCGCGGGGGAAAGGTGTTCAGACCCTTGCACCGCCCCGACCCGTTGCTGGCGCCAAGCTCCAGAAACTCGTCGGCGTGGAAATGCGTCAGGCCAAGGCCTGCGATGAAGGCCACGAAATCATCGTGGTCGGCCCAGCCCGCTGCAGACCGCGTGACCGCAAGGCCGCGCCCGGCACCCCTGAGGAACGCCGGCGCAAAGGGATTGGCGGGAATGGCGATCCGTTCGCTGGCCTCGGGATCCATCGGTCCGCGCTGGCGCGGGCCGCCCGTTTTTCTGAGGTCCAGGAACTTTTCGATCCGCGCATCGCTGGTCGATTGCGCCTCCCACTCGATCGCATCGCCGTACCCTGCCGCCCGGCCCCGCGCGCGGGCCACCGAAGCCAGATAGGCCGTGATGCCCGTGGCCAGTGCGTCGGCGATGGCATTGCGGTAGGCCATATCGCGCAGGCGGTCTTCTTCATCGGCGCGGTCGAGGAAACTGATCTCGGCCAGGCAGGCCGCCGTCTCGGGGTGATGCGCGGCCAGCTTCAGGACACCCAGCCCCTGCG
This sequence comes from Rhodobacterales bacterium, assembly GCA_038251625.1. Classification (GTDB taxonomy): domain Bacteria; phylum Pseudomonadota; class Alphaproteobacteria; order Rhodobacterales; family Rhodobacteraceae; genus JBBQXK01. The sequence goes on along the minus strand of JBBSBE010000003.1, from coordinate 48,349 downwards.
GCTTGATCCGTGTGGCGGCGTCAAAGGATTTGTTGCGGTCGCGCAGGCCCGTCACCGGCAAAAGCGCGTCCTGCACCGCAAGGCTCAGCCGCGCCGACCGTGCGGTGTGGTTGGTTTCGACCAGCGTTTCAGTGCCCTGCGCAGTGTGGCCGGTCGATCCGTTGAAGTGGATCGACACGAAGGCATCTGCCTTTGCCGATTTCGCAACACCGGCCCTGTCGCGCAGGCGCAGGTTGACGTCCGTCGTGCGGGTTGCGATGGCGCGGTGGCCCGCCGCCGAAAGGCGGGCGATCACGCGTTGCCCGACGTCGAGCGTCAGGGTCTTTTCCAGCGTTCCATTCGGGCCGACGGCATTGTTCCAGGTTGAATCGTTAGGGATCGTGGCGGAACCGCCGTGCCCGGGATCGATGACGACAATTGCCACGTCGTTGCTCCCGAGAATCAATTTTATATAGGTAAAGTGTCTCTTCCCGGCTCGCTCTCGATCAAGTTTGGTGTGGGTGCGTCGCACACTTTTGACGGTAGTTTTGCGGAAGGGTCATTACGGGAAATCTGCGCGTGCCGTTCTTTCGGAAGGAACGCCCAGGCCGTGCCCGATGGGTTCAATCGGTGCAGGTCACAAGGGCAGGGCGGTGCACCGCTGCCGGGGCATTGCCGCGTGTCGCGCAGCGCGTGTCGCCCTCGATGGCGTGGGGCGCAATGCCGTGCTGTGGCGATCAGTCCGCCTTCACGGGCTTACCCCGGCGGCGCAGAATGGCCGCTTCTGCGATCAGGGCCGTCAGCCGAAAGAACCCATGCACCATCTTCGAATGGGGCAGGGTGACAAAGAAGCCGAGCACCGTTCCCAGATGCAGCGCCAGCAAGGCTGGTACCGCGCCCTTGCCGGTAGCCGCGTAAAGCATGAGCCCCGTCGCCCCGACCGCGCCCAGCGTCAGGGTAAACGCCATCTCGCCGCCCCAGACGGCGCGCGCGCCAAGCGCCGGATCGGCCATCAGCTTCAGCCGAGCAAGCCCCGCCGTTCCCGCGACCAGCATCACACCGCCCGGCACCCCCAGAAGCTTTGGCAGGCTGAAAAACCCGTAGGGCGCCTCAAGGCCAAAGACGTAGTGCAGCACCGTGCCAGACGTGGTGGAGGCAAAGCACAGAAGAAAGCCGTACATCGTCAGGTGGTGAAAAAGGCGGCGGCGGTCGGAATAGCGGTCTTCTTCCTCGAAGTTGCAGCCCTGTCCTTGCCCCCCGCCAAGATTTCGCAAGGTCGCCGCCTGACGAAACGCGGCTGAAACATCCGCCAGCTTTGGCACAGGTGCGCCCACTTCGCGCCAGTAGGCGCGCAAGCCCACGGCCACGGACAGAAGCGGCAAAAGGAACGCGGGCGCAAAGATCGCCACCATCACGCCATGCGACAGAAAGGCATAAAAGCCCGCGCCTGACGCCGGGCGCAACGCGGCCATTGCCCATAACAGCGCGGCCGTCCCAAGGATCAACGCACCGGCCATCGCCACGCCGCTCGCTTGGAACCGCGCGGCAAGCGCCTGCGGCCAGATGTGGCGCTGCCAGCTATCCTGCCGCACCTCGGCCAGCGCTGCGGGCAGGTTCAGGGCAAATTCATGCGGCTCGGTGTATTGGCACGAATAATAGCACCCCCGGCAGTTGTGGCACAGGTTCGCCAGATGCGTGATGTCGCCATCGGCAAACGCCTTTTCCCGCGTCATGGCGGGAAAGACGGAACAGAAGCCTTCGCAATAGCGGCAGGCGTTGCAGATCTCGATCTGCCGTCGCGCCTCGTCGATCAGGGCGGGGGTTTCAAGCGACATGGGCAGCGGCCTCCTTGCCGGCGATACGTCCGAACACGGTGCCGATGGTCATGCCGAACCCGGCCAGATACCCCTCGCCAAGGATCGAGCCCGCCATGATCTCGCCCGCGGCCCAGACATTGGCCAGCGGCCCATCCGGCCCGTGGACGCGCGCATCCTGTGAAACCTTCAGGCCGAGGTAGGTGAAGGTGACGCCGGGGCGCAGCTGGTAGCCATAATAGGGGGGCGTATCGATGGGCCGTGCCCAGTTGGTTTTGGGCAGGTTCAGCCCGGCGGTGGACAGGCCATCCTTTTCGGTCGGATGGAAGGTGCCGGGGCGACAGGACGCGTTGAAGCGGGCGATGGTGGCGGCAAGGGCCGCGCCGTCGATCCCGAGCGCCGCGCCGAGGCCTTCCAGCGTGTCGGCCTTCACCGGGCGAAACACCGAAGGCATGAAAAGATCGATCGATTTGTGGTCGATCACCGAATAGGCCACCTGATCGGGCTGGCCTGCCACCAGCCGACCCCAGATCGCATAGCGCTTGGGCCAGACATCCTCACCCTCGTCATAGAAGCGGTCGCCGTCCTTGTTCACGACCACCGAGAAAGGCACGCAATCCAGCCGGGTCACGATGCCACCGTCGAACTTGGGCGCCCGCCCGTCGATGGCCACGGCATGGCATTGAGTGGGGTCGCCCACGCTGTCGGCGCCCTGATCCAGCATGTCGCGCAGCACGCGGCCCGTGTTGTAGGGCGTGCCGCGGATCAGAAAGTTGCGCGCTGCGGGCCCCCAGGCGCGGGCCAGCCAGTCGAGATCGTACTGGAACCCGCCCGAGGCAAGGATGGCCGCGCGCGTGGCCACGTGATGCGTGGCCCCTTCGTGGGTCACGTCCAGATGCGTCACCCGGTCGTCGTCAAGGTGGACGTGCGTTACCTGTGCCTCATAGGCGACGGTCACGCCCAACCGCGCCGCACATGTGTAATAGGCATTCACCAGCGCCTTGCCGCCCCCAAGGAAAAACGCATTTGTGCGCGACAGCGACAGCGTGCCCGAAAGCGAGGGCTGGAACCGCACGCCACGCGCCTCCATCCATGGCAGGCATTCCTCGGACGTGGCGATCGTTAGCCGCGCCAGCGCCTCGTCGGTCTTGCCCTTGGTGACCAGCAGCAGGTCGTCGTAATATTCATCCTCGCCGTAGCTGCCCGTCAGCACCGACAACGGCCCCTGATGCATGCAGCGAAAGTTGCGTGTGTGGCGGCTGTTGCCGCCGCGATAAGGCTTTGGCGCGCTTTCAAGGATCAGCACGCGTGCCCCCGCCTCTGCCGCCGTGATCGCGGCACAAAGCGCGGCATTGCCCCCGCCTGCGATCACGATATCCCAGGGACCGGTCAGCGGGGCAGGGGACGGGGCCATGCGGTCAATCCTCGCACAGGATCGGATCGCGCTGGCGAAACGCGCGCAGCCGCATCCGGTGGGCGGCATCGATATGCGCCCGCATGGCCACCTCGGCCCGCGCGCCGTCACGCGCCACGAGCGCGGTCAGCACCGCACGATGCTCGGCCCCCGCTTCTGCCGCGCGGGCAGGGGTGGCCAGCGTGGTCGGGCCAAGGATCAGCAGCGTTTTCTGCAACGCCTGGGTGGACCGCGTCAGATACCGGTTCTTTGCGGCATCAAGCAGCGTCAGGTGAAAATGGCGGTTCAACTCTACCGCCGCAGGCCCGGTATCCGCTTGCTCCAACGCCTCGTTCAGGGCCGCCAGTTCAGAGAGTTCAAGGTCCGACGCCGCGCGGGCCGCCAGCCGCGCGGCGGTGCCTTCCAGCACGGCGCGCATCTCGTACAGCTCCACCACCTCGGCATAGCCAAGGCTGCGCACCGTGGCACCCTGACGTGGCAGATGCACCACCAGCCCGTCCGCCTCGAGCATCCTGATCGCTTCGCGCACCGGGGTGCGGCTGAGGCCCAGACGATCCGCAAGGTCGGTTTCGCGCAGGCGGGTGCCGGGCAGAAGCTGGCCTGACCGGATATCCTCCAGCAGGCGCGCATAGGCGGTCAGACCCTGCGGCCCGGATGGATCATCGTCCATTTGGATCGTGCCCTCCTATCCTGTACCCTCTTGTATCCAACTGGATGCAATCCTGTCAATCGGCGGAAAGGCAAGCATCAGCCGGTCAGACCGCCGAACAGCATGCTGGCGCCACCCAGAAGGATCAGCCCCTCGATCAGTGCGGTATGCAGCCGCAGGCTGGTGCGCCGCACGACCCAGGCCGCGCAGGCGGTCCCGGGAATCGTGCAAAGCCCCAGTACCAGCGCCAGCACGAAATGCGGCAAAGAGAGCGCGTCGAGCGAGCCGAAGATCACCGTCTTGGCAAGGTTCACGATGACCGAGATCGCGGCATCGGTTGCGAGGAGTGCGGGGCCAGCAAAACCGATGCCCATCAGCAGCGGCACGACCAGCATGCCCGCCCCCACGATGATGGACGCGAGGAACCCGTAGACCGCCCCGATCCCGTAGATGCTGACCGGCCCCGGCGCGACCGCCGCCCCCTTCAGCATGCGCCGCCCCGGCACCGACAGGATCAGGACCGCGCCGAGGACGATCTGGATCAGGCTTGAATCCATCCGTACGTAAAGCTGCGCGCCAACCCACGCCATCGGCACCGCCACCGCCGTGACACGCAGCACGGTGCGCAGATCCATGTGCTGGCGGTAAAACCAGACACGGCTGCCGTTGTTGATCAGCATCAGGACAGAGATCATCGGAACCAGCGCCTTGGGCCCGACGATGGGCGCCAGAAACAGCGTGATCAGCAGCCCCGCCCCATAGCCCGACAACCCGCCCAGGATCCCTGCAACAAAGCAGACGGCCATGCCCGCCACGGCCACAAGCGGCGGGATGGCGCCGGACAGAAGCTCTGCCTCTGTCAGCAAAGCCGCAGACCGGCGATGTCGACAGCCTCACCCGCCATCAGCGCATCGGCGAAGGCCGCGATCTGTGCGGCCCCCGCCGGATCGCGCCCGGCAAAGGAAAGGTTCGCACGGCATTTGGCCAGAAGTTCCGCGCGCGACAGCGGCGCCCGCGCACCGCCCCGCAGGCAGGGTGCCCGCGCTTCGACCACGCGGCCATCGGTCAGCGTGGCGCGCACATGCCCGGTATAGTTCGCCGGATATTCGTTCGCCGGATCGACGACATAGGAAACCTTGCCCGCCAGCGCCAGCACGCGTGGATCGCGCACCGTGCTTTCGGTGAATTCGGCAAGGCCCGCATCGCCAAAGACAAACCCCGCCGCCACGCAGTAGGGCCCGCTGAACTTGGCGGCATAGGGCGTGGGGGGCACGCGCTTGCCCTCAAGCGGGGCCCAGAGGCGATGCACCGTCCCTTCGCCCACCTCGCACAGGATCTCTGCCACATCTTCGGGCCGCACGCCCTGCCGCGCCAGATCGATCGCGCAATCGACATAAGGCTGGGTCATGGTTCCACAGGCGAAGGGTTTGAAGGCCAGCCGCGTCGCCTCCCACCGCGTGCCAAGACCGTCCAGAAGGGGCGCGAAATCGGTGGCGCGGGGCGAGGAGAACCCGTGGAAAAATCCGTGATCCCCCTCGAACACCGTCGATGGCCCGGTAAACCCGGCCGCCCCGAGGGCCGCCGCGCGCATGCCCGCTTGCGCGGCCCATCCGGCGTGCAGCCGCTTGGTGGATGATCCGTCCGCAAGGTATTCGATGATCCCCGAGGCCATCGACCCCGCCACGCCCAGCGCATCACGGATGCCCTGCCGATCCAAGCGCAAGGCCGCCGCCACGCCCGCCGCCGCCGACATCGCCCCCAGCACGGCTGTCGGGTGGAACCCGGCCTTGTGCACTGCCTTGTCTGCCACAAGGCCCAGACGGCACATCACCTCGATCCCCACCACGATCCCGCGCGCCACGTCCGCGCCCGCCAGCCCGTGGCGCTCGGCGGTGGCCAGAAGGGCGGGCACGATCACCACGCCGGTATGAACGGGGCAGCCCTCGAACGTGTTGTCGAAATCCTCGCCATGCCCACAGGTGCCGTTGATCGCCGCCGCCGCCTCGGGCGCGCGGCCTTCGGGCAGGCCGAAGACGGTCGCCGCTCCTTCATCGGGAAAGGCCCGCCGCACCGCGCGGCCATAATCGGTTTCAAGCGCCGCAACCGACAGGCCCACCGTATCGAGGATCGTATCGGCACAGCCTTGCCGGGCCGCGTCAGGCACAGCGGCGGGATCGAAATCCGCGATCCAGTCGGCAAGGCGTTCGGACACGGTGGCGGGCTTTGGCATCTGGCTATCCTTCTTTGTCGGAATTGGGTGCCGCGTCAGCCCCCGAACCGGGCAAGCCCGGTCATGTCGCGGTGGTGGGCCAGTCCGCCGATCCAATCGATCAGCGCGTCCGCCCGATCCGCAGACCACCCGCCGTGCAGGCAATTGGCGCGCGCTTTCGCGTGGATATCAGCCTCGGTCAGCGGTTCGCGCATGCCGCCGCGCATATGCGGCTGGTCAAGGGCGATCCGCTCACCCGTCACCGTTTCCACCCGGATGTGGCCCGAATAGTTCCGGGGGTATTCGTTCACCGGATCAATCACATAGCTGATCTTGCGGGCCAGCGTCAGGATCGCGGGGTCGCGTGCCTTGGCATCGGTGAACTGCGCCAGCCCTGCATCGCCGTCGAAGAACCCCACCGCCATGCAGAACGGCATCGAGAATTTGGCGGCATAGCCCGAGGGCGGATCGTGTTTGTCCCCCAGCGGTTCCCACAACCGATGCACCAGCCCTTCGCCCGTGGGGCAGGTGATCGCGCGGATATCCTCGGCCGCAAGGCCGGTCGCGGCCAGCCGGATCATGCAGTCGATGTAGGGATGGATCATCGTACCGCAGGCATAGGGCTTGAACGCGATGCGCTCGGCGTACCAGTCCTGCCCCAACCCCTCCTCCAGATGCCGGAAATCGGGCGTGGCCGTTGGCGCGAAGGCGTGAAAGAACCCGTGCGGCCCGTCCAGCACGGTGCGCGGCGCGAAAAACCCGGTTCGGGCCAGCACCGCGGCGCGCAGGCCCGATTGCGCCGCCCAACCGGGATGCAGCCGCTTCGTCCAAGCCCCTTCCGACAGGTATTCAAGGATGCCCGAGGCCATGCTGCCCGCGATGCCAAAGGCCATCGCCTGCTGGCGCGCGTCAAGGCCCAGCGTCACGCCCGCCGCCGCTGCCGCGCCAAGCGCCCCGATCACGCCCACGGGATGAAACCCGGCCTTGTGGATCGCCCCCGGCGCCACGTGGTTCAGCCGGCACACCGTCTCGAGCCCCGCGACGACGCCGAGATACGCACGCTCTCCGCTCAGGCCAAAACGCTCGGCCGCCGCCAGCGCAGCGGGGATCGTCATGGCACCCACGCGGATCGGCGCGCCTTCCAGCGTGTCGTCGAAATCCTCGCCATGGATTGCCACGCCATTGGCCAGCGCCGCGCCGCCGGCATCCAGCCGCCGGTCGTGGCCGATGGCGGTGCAGGGGCCGTCGGCATCCCAGCCTTGCGTCACCTGCGCCATGTAGGGCTCTGCCCGCGCCGCCACGCACAGGCCGGCCGCATCAATCAGATCGAGCGTCGCCACCCGGCGCATTTCGGCGGGCAACGCGGCAAGGGTCAGCCCGGCCAGCCAGTCGGAATACCGCTCGGCCAGGGCGGGCGCGGGAAGGGCGCTCATGGTGACGCAGGGCTGCCGTCACCCGAGGTGACGATGCGCGCCTTGCCCGCCTGCACGTGCAGAAAGCCTGCCTCGAACGCGGCATGCGGATCACGCACGTCCAGCGCGTCAAGGATCACCCGATGCTCGATGTTCGAGCTTTCAAACCCGCCGCCATGCACAAGGCCGCGCGCCCGGAAAAGATGCAGCCGCCGCACCATGCCGAAATAGGTATCCGCCAGAACGCTGTTGTTCGTTCCCGTCACGATGGCCGAATGAAAAGCGATGTTCAGCGGGAAATATGCCTCCAGGTCGCGCTGCGACCCCGCCACATCCATCTGTGCCACCAGCGATTTCAACGCGCCGATCTGGGCCGTCGTGATCCGTTCGGCCAACAGGCGGCAGGCCGTGCCAAAAAGGCCCGCGCGCACGTCGTAGATCGCCACCGCGTCATGCCGGGTGATCTGCTGCACGAATACGCCGCGATTGGGGATCATCTCGACCAACCCGCGCGCATGCAGCGCCTGAAACGATTCGCGCACCGGCCCCCGGCTGACGCCCAGACGGTCGGCCAGCACCTTTTCGTTCAGCTTCTCGCCCGGCGCGAAGGCGCCGCTGAGGATGATCTTCTCGATCTCGCCCTGCACCACCTGCGACAAGGACGCGTTACGCAACACATCAAGCGCGTCGGCACCCGAGATGGCGATGCTCTGAAGTCGTTCGGTCATGCGGAACCCCTAACTTGCACGTGCATATTGTCAGCAATTTGCAAAACTGTTCAAGTGTCCTTACTGTCCACCCAAACGATAACCAAGGAGTTGCCCCGGTGCTGCACAGAAACGATCAGCCGCTGGCGGGCAAATCCGCCATGGTTACCGGTGCCTCGCGCCGGATCGGGCGCGCGATAGCGCTTGGCCTTGCGCAAGCCGGGGCCGACGTGATCGTCCACGCCCGCCAGTCGCGCGATGAGGTCGAGGCGGTGGCGGCAGAGGTGCGCGCGCTCGGCCGCAAGGCGATCGTGGTCCTGGGCGATGTGACGCAGGAAGCCGATGTGATGGCCATGTTCGCGGCGGCAGGGGATGCCTTTGGCGGTGTCGATGTGCTGGTCAACAATGCCGCGATCCGGGGCCAGAAGCCGTTTCTCGACATGACGCTGGACGAGTGGCGCGCCACGCTGTCGGTGATCCTTGACGGCGCGTTCCTCTGCTGCCGCGAGGGGGCGCGGAGCATGGTGGCGCGGGGCGGCGGCACCATCGTCAATCTGGGCGGTGTGTCCGCGCATGTGGGCGCGAAAGAGCGTGCGCATGTCGCCACGGGCAAGGCGGGCCTTGTGGGGCTGACCCGCACGCTGGCGGTGGAATTCGCGTCCCGTGGCATCACGGTGAACTGCGTGGCGCCGGGCAAGATCGGCGGCAAGCGATCTGCCACCGCGGGTGCATCGCCCGAAATGGGTGGCGGCGGCATCCTTCTGGGGCGCGAGGGCGAGATTGAAGAGGCGGCCTTTGCCGTCCTGTCGCTCTGCATGCCCGAAGCGCGGTTCATGACCGGTCAGACCGTACATGTCAGCGGCGGGATGTACATGCCCTGAGGCGCGTCACGCCTCTGGGCGCAGGAGGGCGCGAAGGGCGCAAACGTCCGCGATCTCGTCCACCGAAAGCACCGCATCGACCAGCGCCTGCGCGCGGGCTGCGCCCAGCACCGGATCGATCAGATCACGCGCCTTGGCCGCAACCTGTGCGCGGCTCATCGGGTTGGCGGGCGTGCCAAGCACGGCGCGGGTGTGGTGGCGCAGCGCGCGGCCATCCGACGTCGTGATCTCGACAATTGCCTGTCGGGGTGGCTTCGCCTCGGTCAAATCCTTGCTGGGAATAGCGAAAATGCGCTGACGCAAGGTGCGGATCGCCGGGTCCTCCATCCGCGCATGATCGTGGGCGCTGGCAAAACCAAGCCCCCCGTCGATCAGCGTGACGGCCACAAGGTGCTGCAGGCAGACGTCGGGCATCGCGCGGTCATCCACGATATGCAGCCGGTCATCGGGCATGTGCACGTCCAGCCGCGCCACATCCCGGGCGGTCAGCCCGTGCGTCTCGATCAGTGCCATCAGCGAATCGAGCGCTGCCTGAATGGGCGACCCCACGCACCATTTCTTGATCGCGGCTCCCATGATCTCGTAGCGCGCGCCCAGCCCCGCGCTCAGCGCCCGGGGGTGCGGATCTTCGGCAAAGGCCGACAGGTAAGACGGAGCGCCGGTCAGCACGCCCTCTACAGCCGTCCACCCCTCCTGCACCATGATCGCGGCCATCACGCCATTGCGCGCGCCCATCCCGCCAAAGTCGAACGCCTTCTCGATATGGTCGGTATCCCGCCGCCAGTATGGCACGCCCGATGTCTGCTGCACGGCATAGGACAGCGCATGCGCATGCCCCCGCGCGTCCAGCCCCGCAAGCGCCGCCGCGGCCGCCGTGGCGCCGAAATTGCCGCCGATGGAATGGGTGGAAAACCGCGCGGTATCGGCAGACCGCACCCCCAACGCCATCACGGCACGGGCGCCGATGTCATATCCCAGCGCCATGGCGCGCAAGAGATCCGTGCCGCTGCGCCGCCCGGCCTCGGCCATCGCCAGCGCGGCCGGCACCACCGCGCAGCCGGGATGGAAGCGCCCGCCCACGTGGCTGTCGTCGGTCTCGTCGGCGTGCGCGGCCATGGCGTTGGCCAGCGCCGCCGCTGGCGCGCCCACCACCATAGCGGGGGCGATGGCCATCGCCTCGGGCGGCCCGCCCATCCGGCGGGCGATTGCGGCCCCGGCCCGCCCTGCGTTCAGATGCGCCCCTGACAGGATCGCCGCCAGCGTGTCCAGAAGGTGCAGCTTCGTCTTCTCCATCACCTCGGGCGGAAGCGTGCGGTGCAGCGCCCCTGCCGCATAGGCCGCGACGGCTGACGTTTCTGGGCAGTCCATGCGTATCGCATCCCTTCGACAGATTACAGATTGTCTACGATTGACATTCTCTGAAACCTTGCCATCCTGCAAGCAGCCAGTGACGGTGCCCCCTTTTGCGGGCGGATTGCTGGCAAACGGGGATAAGGGAGGAACCACACATGAGCTTCACACTGGCAAGGCTTGCCGCCGCCTTCACGCTTTCGGCCGGGCTCGCGCTCGGCGCGGCAGGGGCCGCATCGGCGCAGCAATATCCGCACGATACCGTCGTGCTTGTTACCCATTCCTCGGCGGGCGGCGGCACAGACGTGTTTCTGCGCGGGATGGCCGGCTACCTTGGCAAGGCGATGGGCACCAATTTCGTGGTCGAGAACGTGAAGGGCGGCAGCGGCTCGAACGCGATGGCGAAGCTCGCCACATCGCCCGCCGACGGCTCGATCTTCTATGGCACCACGCCGACCTACATCAACACGTCGCTGCTGTCGAAGCTCGACTACGATTACACCGATCTTGAAGGTGTGGCGAACGTCTTCATGGACCCGCAGATCGTGTTCGTGAAGTCCGACAGCCCCTATACCTCGCTGACCCAACTGATCGAGGCGGCCAAGGCAAACCCCACCTCGGTTCCGTTCGGGGTGACGACGCCCGGTTCGCTGGATCGTCAGGTGATGGAAAAGTTCAAGTCGATCACCGGCGTCACCTCGCCCGTCATCACGCATGACGGCGGCGGCGAGTTGCTGATCAGCGTACTCAACGGCACCGTGGCGGTTGCCATCGGCGAAGTGCAGGAACTGTCGCAACAGATCGAAGCCGGCGAAATCCGGCTTCTTGCATCCTACACTGACGAACGTCTGCCGAACTTCCCCGATGTGGCCACCGCCAAGGAGCAGGGCATCGATCTTGTCGTGACCAAATTCCGTGGCGTCGCCGGTCCGCGCGGTCTGCCGCAGGATATCAAGGATCTCTGGGCTACCGGCATCCAGAAGGTGCTGGAAGACCCGGAATTCAAGGAATGGTATGCAGCGCAGGGCCTTATCCCCACGTTCATGCCCGCCGCAGAGTATGACGCGTTCCTGAACCAGTTCGCAGAAGAGCAGAAGGCTTTCCTGATCGAATACGGCATTCTGGTTCAGTGATCGGAAAAAGCGGATGCAAGGTCAGGGCGCAATACGGTTCCAGGTGCCGAAAGATCTCTGGATTGGCCTCTTCTTTCTGGGGCTGGCCCTGGCCTACCGCTATCAGGCGGGTCTGATCCCGATCAGCCCGCTTGACGGTGCGGTGAACGCGGCGGCAATGCCCAAACTGTTCGCCGGCGCGCTTGCCATCTTCAGCGTGCTTCTGGTCATCCGGGCGCTGGCGGTCGAGGCGCTCTTCGTGCGGGCGGCCCGGAAAGCCGCCCTGGCAAAGGCGCCCAAGCGCGAGACGGACGGGATCAAGTTCACCCCGCGCGAACATCTGCGCGCGGTCGGGGTGCTTCTTTTCGGCTTGGGCTATCTGATCCTGCTGCCCTATCTCGGCTACGTTCTCAGCGTGATCCTGCTGATTGCGGCCCTGGCCGTCTACATGGGCACCAAGCCTTCGCCCAAGGTTCTGGGGATTGCGGCGCTGGTCGGGGTGATCTTCTACCTTCTCTTCGTCCGGCTCTTGTCGATCCCGCTGCCTGCCGGGTTCTGGCCGGGCCTCATGGGCTGATCGCGCGGGCGGCACCCCCGCCCGCGCCAATCCCCGCCAAGACATCGCATCAAGGGCCGACTGCGCGCCCCGAGAGGATACCATGGAAGGCCTTCTTACCGCCTGGAACGTGCTGACCGGTTCGCCCGCCATCTTCGCCGCTTTCGGCGGTGTGGCCTGGGGCATCGTCGGTGGCGCCTTGCCCGGCATCTCGCCCTCGATCGCGCTGGCGCTTCTGCTGCCGTTCACCTACGGGATGGACCCGACCACGGCCATCGTGCTTCTGGCGGCCACCTATGTGGGCGCCGAATACGGCGGATCGATCCCGGCCATCCTGATCAATACCCCCGGCACCAACGCCGCTGCCGCCACCGTGATCGACGGATATCAGATGCACCGGCAGGGCAAGGGTGGCGAGGCTCTGGGCATTTCGCTGCAATCGGGCGTGATCGGCGGTCTGGCGGGCCTGATCTTCCTGATCCTCTTTACCAAACCGCTGGCGAGTGTCGCGCTGGCCTTCAACTTCCCGGCCTATTTCGCGCTTGGCATCCTTGGCCTCAGCGTCATCGTCTCGCTGTCCAACGGATCGCTGCTGAAGGGCCTGATGGCGGCCGCCGTCGGCCTCATGATCGCGACCATCGGCACCGATCCCCTGTCGGGCGTCAGCCGCTTCACCTTTGGCGAGGCCGAGCTTCTGACGGGCATTCCATACGTTCTGGTGATGGTCGGCGTCTTCGCCATCAGCGAACTGATGATGCAGGCCAGCACCCCCGACTGGGGCAAGACCGACAAGACGCAAACGCGCATCAAGCTGCCGAACTTCCGCCAGTGGCGCAAGCTTTGGCGCGCCCAAGGCATCGGCAGCGGCGTCGGCATCATCGAGGGCGTGATGCCCGGCGCAGGCGGGTCCGTTGCCGCCTTCATGTCCTATAACGAGGCCAAACGCTGGTCGTCCGAGCCCGAGACGTTCGGAAAGGGCGCACCCGAAGGCGTCGCGGCACCCGAAGCCGCCAACAACGCGGTGGCCTGCACGGCGCTTGTGCCCGTTCTCAGCTTCGGTATTCCCGGCTCGAACTCGGCCGCAATCCTGATGGGGGGGATGCTGATCCACGGGCTGACGCCCGGCCCGATGCTGTTCCAGAAAGAGCCCGATTTCGTCTATGGTCTGTTCGCAGGCCTTGCCGTCGCCAACGTCGCGCTTCTCTTCATCGGGATCCTGATGATGGCGCCCGCGCTCTGGATGGTGAACCGCCCCAAGCCCTATCTGATGGCTGTCATCTTCGCGTTGGTCTTTTCGGGCATCTATTCGATCCACAACAGCACGTATGACCTCTACCTCGTGCTGATCTTCGGTCTGCTTGGATACCTCATGCGCGCCTTCGGCTTTCCGTTCCTGCCTCTGGTGCTGGGCCTTGTGCTTGGCTACCTGATCGAGGCGAACTATCGCCGCTCGCTTGAACTGACCGCCGGGGATCACAGCATCTTCCTCAACACGCCGATTGCGCTTGGCCTTCTGATCGCGGCCGCGATCTTCATCTGCGTGTCGGTCGTGCGGGATGTGTTTCAGGCGCGAAAGGCCGCCCGGAAGATCGCTGCCGGGGCGGCGGAGTGAGCGTCGTTCTTCACGTCCGCCCGCATCCCCCCGATGCGCGCCCCGCGCGCGAAGCGCAGCTTGCATGGAAGATCGCCGAGCTTGCGGCGGCGGACCGGCCTGTTGATCCAAAGGCCGCCGATCTGGCCGCCTGTCGGCTGGTGGACAATGCCGCCATCGCCATCGCGGCCCTCAACCGCCCGCCTGTCGCGGCGGCACGGGCGCAGGCGCGGTGCTTTCCGCGTGCGGGTGGGGCGCGGCTGATCGGTGTGCCCGCACATATCCGCGTCGATTGCACATGGGGCGCCTTTGCCAACACCACGGCCGTGCGCGAACTTGATTTCCACGACAGCTTCTTTGCCCTCGACAGCAGCCACCCCGCAGATTGCATCATGACGCTTCTGGCCGTGGCGCAGCAGGCGGGGCTGGGGGGGCAGGCCCTTCTGCGGGGTATCCTTGTGGCCTACGAGGTGCAGACGGCGCTGGTGCAGGGCCTGCCCCTGCAGCGCCACCGGATCGACCATGTGGCGCATCTGGGGCCAGCCGTCGCCGCCGGCATCGGCGCCATGCTGCGCCTGCCTGTCGCGGTGATCTACGAGGCAGTGAACCTTGCCGCGCACCTGTCGCTTGGCACCCGGCAAATCCGCAAGGGCCGGATATCGTCGTGGAAGGCCTCGGCCCCCGGCCATATCGGCAAATGCGCGATCGAGGCGGTGGACCGCGCGATGCGCCATGAAACCGCCCCCGCCCCGATCTACGAAGGCGATTACGGTATCCTCGCCGTCCTTCTGGGCGGGTACGAGGCCGAGGTAACGCTGCCCGCCCCCGATGCGCCCTGCCGCGCCATCCTGCAAACCCTGCCCAAGGCGCATTCCGCAGGCTACCACGGGCAGGCGATCATCGACCTCGCCCTGCGCCTGCACGCCCGCGTGCCCGATCCGGGCAACGTGGCCTCGATCACCCTGCACACCAAGCGCATGACGCATATGGTGATGGGCTCGGGCTCCGGCGATCCCGACAAATGGGACCCCGCCGCCTCGCGCGAAACGCTGGACCACAGCGCGCCCTTCCAGTTTGCGCGCGCCCTTGTGGATGGCTTCTGGCACCACGAGACCAGCTACGATCCAGCCCGCATTTCCGATCCTGCCTTCGTGGCGCTCTGGGCCTGCGTGGTTACGGTCGAGGATGCAGACTGGAACCGCCGCTTCGATGCCGCCGCCCCGCTGGACAAGCACCACGGCGCCCGGGCGGTCATCACCTTCACCGATGGCCGCATGCTGACCGAAGAGCTTGCCGTGGCCGATTCCCATCCGCGCGGGTCGGCCCCCTGGGGCGAGGGCGACTATCGCCACAAATTCGCGGCCCTGACGACCGGCATCGTCTCGCCCGATGAAGGCGCCCGGTTCCTCGATGCCGCCTTCCGGCTGGCCAGCCTTTCGGTGGCCGAGACGGCAGCGCTTGGCCTGACGGCGGATCTTGCCTCCGCCACCGACGGCCCGCGCGGCCTGCTGGACATGGCCGTGGCGTGACGGGCGCGCCCGCTCGCCTGGCCCCCGATGCGGTGATGGCCCGCCTGCGCGCCCCCTCGCGTGGGGAATGGGCCTTCATCGACCTGCGCGAACCCGGCGAGGCTGCCGAAGGCCATGCCTTCGGCTCCGTCAATCTGCCCTACAGCCGCCTTGAACCCGACATCGCGGCAAAGGTGCCGCGTCACGGCACGGACATTGTGCTGATCGACGGCGATGATGGCGTGGCCGAACGGGCGGGGGCGATCCTTGCCCGCGCGGGCTATACCACCCTCTCCATCGTTGCGGGCGGCATCCCTGCGTGGAGCGCTGCTGGCCTGCCGCTTTTCAAAGGCGTCCACACGTTTTCCAAGGCATTCGGCGAATGGGCACAGCACCATTTCGGCACGCCCGAGATCGGGCCTCAGGAATTGCACGCCCTGCTGCAAGGCCCCGATGCGCCGCTGCTGATCGACGGGCGCCCCTTGGCCGAGCACCGCGTCTTCACGCTGCCGGGCGCCCTGAGCTGCCCCAACGCGGAACTGGCGCTGCGCCTGCCCCCGGGCCTGCCGCCGGACAGGCCGGTGGTCGTGCATTGCGCGGGCCGCACCCGCTCGATCATCGGGGCGCAAACCTTGCGCGACTTCGGCCTGCCGAACCCCGTCTTTGCGCTGCGCGATGGCACCCAAGGATGGCAGCTTGCGGGATATGCGCGCGAGACGGGGGCCGACAGGCCCGTGTCGCCATCGCTTTCCCAAACGGCGCTTCAATCCCGAGCCGCCGAAGCGCGCGCCGTGATGGCAAGGGAAGGGCTTGCCGCCCTGCCGCCCGCCACGCTTGCGGGCTGGCTGCGGGATGGGCGCCATACCGTCTACTGCTTCGACCCGCGCCCCGAAGGCGAGGGCGACACCCCACCGGGCTTCATCCGCACCCCCGGCACCACGCTGGTCCAGCAGACGGATCAGTTCGTGGCCGTGAAAGGCGCGCGCGTCGTGCTCTACGATCCGCTCCTCGTCCGCGCCGTCTTTGCCGCGCTCTGGCTGGCACGCATGGGGATCGCGGCGCATGTTCTGGAGGCGCCGCCCGTGGCGGCCTTGCCCTCCGGTCCAACGCTGCCCGTGCCCCCGGTCCCCCAGATCGGCACCGAACACCTTGCCAGCTTGCAGGGCGGCACTGCCCTGCTGATCGACCTGCGCAGTTCTGCCGCCTTTGCGGCGGCGCGCCTCGCGGGGGCGCAGTGGTGCCCGCGCGCGCATCTTGACCGGATACCCCTGCCGGAGGGTGCCGCCGTCGTATTGCTGGCCGCCGATCGCGCATCCGCCGCCCGCGCCGCCGTCGATCGGGCCGCGCGCGGGCGCGCCGCCCTTGGCGCAAACTGCCAGTCGCCCGCCGAATGGCAAGCCGCGGGCCTTGCGCTGCACCATGGCGGCGCCCCCCTCGCGCCCGATGCCCGGATCGACGACGTGCGCTTCTGCGCCGGGCGCCACACCGGCAACCTTGACGATGCCCGCGCCTATCTGGCTTGGGAAACCGGCCTTCTGGCACGGCTCGATGCAGCCGGGCTCACCCCCTGGCCATCACACCCCCACACCGAAGTTTACCGTTCAGGAGCAAGCACATGGCCGTAACCAGCAACGAATTCGCCGAGGTTCCCGAAGGGACCACGATCACCGAAGACGCCGCGCGCTTCATCGAGACGGTCCGCTATCAGGATATCCCAGCCGCCGCGATCCGCATCGGCCAACGCTGCATGATCGACGCGGCAGGCCTTTACGTGGCGGGCAGCGAGGAACATTCCGTCCACATCCTGATCGACGAAGCGCGCGATACCGGCGGGCGCGGCGACGCCCGGCTTCTTGGCGGGGGGGGCCTCAAGGTGCCCGCCGCGATGGCTGCGCGCGTGCTTGGCACGGCGGGGCACGCGCATGACTGGGACGATACGCAGGTCAGCGTGGACCCTGCGCATGTCTATGGCCTTCTGACCCACCCGACCATTCCGCCGCTGACGGCCGCGCTCTGTGTCGGCCAGATGCTGGGCGGCGTTGACGGGCGCGCGCTGACGCTGGCCTTCCACACCGGGGTCGAGGTGGAAAGCAAGATCTCGGAATGGATGCTGCCGCAGCACTACCTCAGCGGCAAACATTCCTCGGGCACCGTCGGCACTTTCGGGGCCTTCGCGGCGGCGGCCAGCCTTCTGG
Organism: Rhodobacterales bacterium; assembly: GCA_038251625.1. Classification (GTDB taxonomy): domain Bacteria; phylum Pseudomonadota; class Alphaproteobacteria; order Rhodobacterales; family Rhodobacteraceae; genus JBBQXK01. The sequence continues at coordinate 30,972 of JBBSBE010000003.1, read as the reverse complement.
GCCTCAAGGGCGATGTGCTGCGCGCAGGGTTCGGCATCGCGGCCAGCCTTGCCGCCGGTATCCGCTGCAACTTCGGCACCATGACCAAACCGCTGCACGTGGGTCGCGCCAGCGAAAACGGCATCACCGCCGCCCTTCTGGCGCAGCGCGGCTTCAGCGCCGATCCCGCCGCACTGGACGGCCCCTGGGGGTTCATGGCCGTCACCGGGGGCGGCTTCACCCCCGAAAAACTGGCGCAAGGGTTCGGCCGCACCTGGTCGATCGTCGATCCCGGCGTCAGCATCAAGCCTTACCCCTGCGGCATCCTTACCCATCCCACGATGGACCTGATGCTGCGCCTTGTGACGGAAGCAGACGTAGCGCCGGAAGAGATCGAGACGATCACGATCCACGCGGGCACCAACATCCTGAAACCGATCCGTTATCCCATCGCCGCCAACCATCTGCAGGCCAAGTTTTCGCTGCCCGCCGAGGTGTCGATGATCGCGCTCGCGCGCCGCGCCGGAAAGCACGAATTCTCGGACGGTTTCGTTGCCAGCGACGCGATGCAGGACATGCAGCGCCGCGTGCGCACCGCCTTTGATCCCGCGATCGAGGCGATGGGGTTTGACAAGGTCCGCTCGCGCATCGCCATCGGGCGCCGCGACGGCAGCGTGGTCGAAGGCTGGGCGGATGAGCGGTATCGCGGCGGCCCCGACAACCCGATGGCCGACGCCGAGGTTGAGGAAAAGCTGCGCTCCTGCTGCGATGGCGTGCTTGACCGTGCGGCGCAGGATCGGCTGATCGCCTTCGTCTGGGCGCTGCCCGAAGCTGCGGATGCAACGCAACTGGCGGCGCTCCTGCCCTGATCCTGGCCCGGCGCAAACGCAAACGGGCGGGCTAGATCGCCAGTCGCCCGCCCATTTCATCCTCGATATGCACGGCGATGATCTGGTCGAACGCGGTTTCCGCCACAAAGCCCAGCGATGCGGCGCGCGCGGTGTCGAAATCGCGCGGCCAGCCCGCGACGATGCGCTGGATCGCGGGGTCCGGCTCTCGCCGGATCAGCGCCACGGCCCTGTCTCCTGCCACCTGCCGCAGCGCCTCGATCTGCTCGCCCACGGTGGCAGACACGCCCGGCATCGTCAGGTTGCGCCGGTGGCCAAGGGCGGCGGTCTCCATCGTGGCCGCATGCAGCATGAACCCCACCGCCGCGCGCGGGCTTGCATGCCAGTGGCGCACATCATCGCCCACCGGCAGGATCGCCGGCTGCCCCGCCAGCGGCTCGCGCAGGATGCCCGAGAAAAAGCCCGAGGCCGCCTTGTTCGGCTTGCCGGGCCGGATGCAGATCGTGGGCAGCCGCAGCCCCACGCCGTCAAGAAACCCACGGCGCGAATAATCATCCAGCAGCAACTCGCCGATGGCCTTTTGCGTGCCGTAGCTTGTGAGCGGCGTCAGAAAGAAGCTGTCATCGATGCGCGCGGGAAAGGGCGCGCCGAAGACGGCCAGAGACGAGGCATAGACCACGCGCGGGCACCAGGGCGCCGCCTGCCCCCCGGCCCGGATCGCCTCGAACAGCGCCCGCGTGCCGTCAAGGTTGATGCGGTAACCCTTCTCGAAATCCGCCTCCGCCTCGCCCGACACGATGGCGGCAAGGTGGACGATCACATCGGGCCGCCCGGCCACCAGTTGGGGCGCGGTTGCGGGGTCCGACAGGTCGACCGCCAGCCGGTCCGTCTCGATCCCCGGCACCGCGTCGGGCAGCACCACATCGGCCAGCGTCAGGCGGCTGACGGCGCGGCCCCCGAGTTGGCCCGTGGCGGCCAACGCCCCGGTCAGCTTGCGGCCCAGCATTCCGGCCGCCCCGGTGATCATGACATGCATCTGACGCCCCCCTGACTGGACGCGATGATCCACCACTGAAGGCCCCGCCACAAGGGCGCCTTGCCGTTCAGCTTTCGGCAGGCACTTGCCGTGCAATCAGCCGGGCGGCATCGGCCAGCGGCAGAAGCGGGGGCAGCGCCGTCGGCACGGCAAGGTAGCGCGGGCGCCATTCGGGATCGAACTTCTGCTTGAACGCGCGCAGGCCCGCGAAATTGTAGAAGTTGCCACCATGGCGGAAGATCGCGGCGCCGAACTTGTCCCACATCCGGCGGCTCCGCTCGGGTGCAAGGCCCGCCAGCGGCGCCATCCCCAGCGAAAACCGCGCCACGCCCTCGGCCTTCATGTCCAGAAGCGTGGCGGTGAACAGGTATTCCATCGTCCCAGAAGGGGCACCGCGCGCATGGCGCATCAGATCAAGCGTGGCCGGCGCGGCGGGGCCGGTTTCCAGAAGGTTGGCAAAGGCCACCACCTCGCCCTCGTGCCGCACCAGCGCCAGCCGCCAGCGCTGCAACCACGCGGCGTCGTACCGGCCCACGGAAAAACCCTTCTCCCGCGTGCGCTTGGCCTCCAGCCATTCGTCGGAAATGACGTGCAGCCGTTCCATCAGGGCGGGCGAATGGGGCGGCGTGGCAATGGCAAACTGCAGCCCGTCGCGCCCCGCGCGGGCATAGGCCGCACGCAACCCCCGCCGCCCCGGGCCGTCAAGGCCAAAGGCCCCCAGGTCGATCACCGCCTCTTCGCCGATCTTGTGCAGGCTCATGCCAAGATCAAGCATCATCGGGATATGCCGGGCGCCCACCTCGTAGAACACCGGGCGCGCGCCTGCGCGCCGGGCCGAAGCCACGAATTCCCACGCCACATCGGCGGCCTCGCCCGGCGCGCCCACGGGGCCCCCCAGCGCCACCCAGGATCGCCCCTGCACCCCGAACATCACGAAGGCACGGTGCGCCGATCCCAGAAGGATCGCCTTGTCACCCGTCAGCGCAAAGGCCGCGTCGGGGGCATCCGCTTCCGTCAGAATGGCCTCGGCAGCGGCCAGCGTCGCGGCATCGGGCGGGGCAGGGCGGAACCGGGGCGAGCGCAACAGAAGCGCGAGTGTAGCCACAAAGACCAGAAGGCTGGCCACCAGCCCCGCCCGCAGCGCCCGGGGCGCGCGCGCGTCCAGCGCAAATTCCAGCCACATCTCGTTGGCAAAGGTCGTGCTCTTGGTCGCAAAGAACAGCACGAACCCCAGCGCCGCCAGCGTGGACAGCGTCAGCAGGATGGAGCTTGGCGTCAGCACCGCATGGGTCAGCACCGCGCGGCGGTGAAAGGCGGGGCGAAACGGCAAAAGGATCGCAATGGCAATGACCAGGGCGCCCGCGCGCTCGACGTCCAGCCCCTGCAGCAGCGATACGACCGCCCCCGCCGCCATCGCGCCCAGCGACAGAAAGAACGCGCCCGCATTGCGCCGCGCCACGCCCAGCGACAGCACGATCAGCGCGGCCCCGAGCGCGGATGACAAAAGCGCCGACCCCTCGATGAAGGCCAGCGGAAAGAACGCTTCTGCCGCCTCGGCCGCCTTCGATGTGGGCGGGATCAGGGGCGCCAGGCTCATCCAGAGCCCGGACCCGAAGATCAGCGCCGCCAGCACCACCGGCGCCACCGCGCCCACCGCGCTGAGCGCAGGTTCGATCCCGCGCAACAGCCGCCCCGCCGCCCCGCGCGGCTGCCGCCCGCCAAGCCCGCGCCACAGCTCGTACGCCGCCAGCACCACCAGCGCCATCGTGAAGGGCAATAGGAAATAGATCATCCGGTAAAGGATCAGCGCCGCCGCCGCCTGCTCGACCGGGATCGACGGCGGCAGGGCCGAGATCACCACCGTCTCGAAGACGCCGATGCCCCCCGGCACATGGCTGACGATACCGGCCATCGTTGCAGCGGCAAAGACGGCCAGAAAGCTGAAATACCCCATCTCCGACGGCGGCAGCAGGATGTAGAGCGTCAGGCAGGAAAACGCGATATCCCCAAGGCTGAACCCCACTTGCCCCGCCAGCACCCCGATTGATGGCGCGCGGATCGTGAAGCGCCACACTTTCAGGCTGCGCCCGGTGACAGAGGCCCAGACCAGCGGCGCCACGATCGCCACGATCGTCAGCGTTGCCGCCAGGCGGATCGCGCCGGGCGGAAACGGCAACAGCAGCCCCAGCGCCCCGGGATGGATCGCCAGCGCCCCAAGGCCCACCAGCGTGGCCGCCACCCCGAAAGACACGGCTGCGAAGGTGGAAACCGATGCGATGTCGTAGCCGTCAAGCCCAAGGCCCGAATAGATGCGCCACCGCACCGCCCCGCCCGACACCGCCGAAAGCCCCATCGTGTTGCCGAAGGCATAGGCCATCAGCCCCCCCGTCAGCACAATCGGCAGGGGCAGGGGCTTGCCGATGTAGCGCAGCGCCGACCAGTCGTATCCCGCCAGCGAAAGGTAGCCGCAAAGCGTCGCCAGCAGCGCCAGCGCCAGCACCGTCCATGGCGTCGCCCGCACCTGCGCGGCGATATCGGCGAAGTTGACCGGGGCCAGCAGCTTTGACAGCGCAAAAAGCCCCAGCGCGAACAGCGCCGCCGCCAGCAGGAACGGCCAGGACGCCCAGATGCGCCGCAGCCAGACGTCCTTTGGCGGCGCGTCAGTCATGGCGCGGGGCCATCGGGCGTGTGCGGGGCGGGAAACGGGGCATCAATCAGGAACTGTCTATGCTTCCAGGATGGGCAACCAGATTGGCCCTGCCCTGCATTTAGGCACCCTCGCAAGCGAAGGAAAGCGCCCCCGGCGTTTTTCCGCGTCAGTCCGCGCCCAGCGCGCCTATCCGGCCCAGCACATCAAGCCCTTGGGTGTTCAGATAATGCAGGATATCGATGAAAATCCAGTTCTCCGACAGCTTCTCGCCCCCGCGCCGGTAGATATCGACCACCCGGAATTCGCCGGGCGTGTCCGACGCGGGAAGGCCCATGAAGCCGCCTGCCGGAATGGCGGTGAAATTCGGCCAACCGAAAAAGCCGCCGAAATGCCCCTCGGCCAGCCGGGCCAGATGCCCGGTGCCGGTGCGCTTCAGAAAGCCCGCTCGGAACGGCCCTGAATGCTGCTTGGCATAGCGCGCGATGGTGTAGGTGGCGCCGATCCCCGCCGGCCCCCACCAGATCATGTCGTCGTTCCAGGTCCGCGCCAGTTCCTCTTCCAAGGGCAGGCCCAACTGCCACGTCCCGAGGTCCGAGATCATCGCGTTGATCGCACCCAGCGTCCGCGTCCCCTCGGCGGGGTCCTGTGCGTCCTGCAGCAGCCCGTCATGCCCGATCGGCCCCGGCTGCACCAGATGTGCGGCGGTGGCGGGGGGAAAGGGGTTCTGCCCGGCCTGGATCATCAGATGCGGGATGTCGAAAAAGAACGCCGTCTCCACGATCCGCCCGCCCTCGACCCGGTTGAACTCGGCATAGCGCAGGAAGGCCATCTTTCCCGTCGGCCGTATGCCCAGCCATGGCGCATCGAACAGCCCCATCAGGTGCCCCATCGACACCACCCAGACGCCCTTGAACCCGTCCATCTGGTTCAGGCCCGCAAAGAAGATATCCTCGCGCCGCTGTACCCGCGTGAAGGCCGCCAGATAGGGCTGCCAGAACGCGCCCGCCACTGCCGCCGCCCCGTATTGCTGGTGAAAGGGGTGCATCCCCCGCCAGTGCCAGCCCTCTGCCACCCGCGCGGCCAGCACGCCCGCAACCGTTGCACCCGTGGCCCCCGCCAGCGCGGCGTGATGGGCGCGCACCAGCGCCTTTTCGTCCTGAAAATCCATCAGCCCTTCACCGCCCCTGCCGTCAGCCCGCTCACGATCTGGCGCTGGAAGATCATCACCAGCGCAAAAAGGGGCGCCGTGGCCGATACCACCGCCGCCACCGCGAACATCACGTTCCCCTCCACCTGCGTGGTGCCAAGGAAACTGGCGATCTTGGGGATCATCGTCTGGTTCTGCTGGCTCAGCAGCATCGCCGTCACGGTGAAGTCGTTATAGGCCAGAAGGAAGGAAAACAGCCCCGTCGTGATCACCCCCGGCCACATCACCGGGATGATGACATGGCGAAACGCCTGGAACCGGGTGCAGCCATCGACCATGGCGCTTTCGTCCAGGTCCTTGGGGATGTTCAGGAAAAACGAATGCAGCATCCACAGGGTGAAGGGCTGGTTGATGGCAACGAGCACGATGATCGCCGTGGGCAGATGGCCCCAGAGGTTCCACTGGAAGAACGGCAACAGATACCCTGACACAAGCGTGATATGCGGCATCGCGCGAAAAACCAGCGCCACCATCAACAGCCAGAACGCATAGCGATACCCCGACCGCGCCAGCGCATACCCCCCCAGCGTGCCCAGCGTCAGCGAGATCACCACCGTGAACGCCACCACGATTCCGGTGTTGATCGCCGCGCGCCAGAACTCTTGCTGCACCCAGGCGCCCTCATACCCCGCGCCGGTGAACGGCCCGCCCGTCTCGGCGGTGGTCCGCAGGCCCCAGAGCGCATTTGTCCAATCCGCGCGGGAAAAGAAATCGGCCTGCACCTTGAACGATCCCCACAGCGTCCAGAAAAACGGGAACGCCGCCAGCACCAGCCAGACAGCCACCAGAAGGCCCGAGGCGATGGCTAGGGCAGGGGGTTTGCGGTCGGTTGCGGTGGACATGGGGCTACACCCGCTTGCGGTTGAAATCGCGCCACGTGCGCAGAAGCACCGGCGCCAGCAGGATCGCCACCCCCAGCACCGTCAGCATCGAGGTTGCCGCCGCCGACCCGAACTGGGCGTTCGATGAGGCGAGGTTTGAATAGATGAGATAGGACAGCGAACTGGCATTCGCCTCTGCCGAAAAGCCCACGATGGGCTCGAACACCCGGAAATTGTCCATCAGCTGGATCAGCGTCACAAAGACAGCCAGCGGCGCCATATGCGGCACCACCACATAGCGGATCCGCTCCCACCGCGAGGCGCCGTCGATCATCGCGGCTTCCAGCGTTTCCTCGGGCACGGTCTGCAACCCGGCGTAGAACACCACAAAGGCAAAGGGCGCCGAATGCCAGACGCCGTAGATGAACAACGTGATCCACGTCAGCACGGGCGAGGCTTTCAGCGAAAGCGTCGGATCGCCCATCAGGTTCTGCAGGGACGATCCGATCACCCCCCGCGCGTCGATCATCCAGAAAAGGATCAGCGATCCCACCAGCGGCGTCACGATCATGGGCAGAAGCGAGAAGAATATCGTGGGGCCCCGCAAAAGGCGCGGCAACCCGTTCACCCCCAGCGCAATCGCCATACCGGCCACGATCACCAGGGGCGTCACGATGAACGTATAGGCCAGCGTGAACGCAAGCGCCCGCCAGAACGGCAGGTTCATCAGCCGCCCGCCGAAATCTGCCAGCCCCGCGCTTTGGCGCCATGCCTCGCCCACCTCGGCCACGGCCAGATGATTGCGGTCAAGATAGGTGCCAAAGCCGTTGAACCGCCCCAACGGCTCGGCTGCCCGCAGCGCGGCGGTCGCGGCCACATCGACGCTGGTCTCTTGCTGGCACCCGAACGGCCCGCAGGTTTCGGCGCTGACCACCACCTGCTCGTGCTCGATATGCAGGGACTGGATCAGGACGGAAACGATCGGCAGCGCAATGAAAAGCAGCATCGCAGCCAGCGACGGCAGGATGAACCACAGAAAGGTCGAATGCCGCATCAATCATCCCCCGCCGGGGCAGGGGCCGGGGCAAACACGCCCCGGCCCGCTGCGATCACTTCAGGAAACCCTTGCCCTTGGCGGCTTCCGTGTAGGCCGCCTCGGCATCCGCAAGCGCCTGCTCGGCACTTTCCGATCCCTGCAGGAACTCGGAAAGGTTGTCACCCAGCGCCGTGTGCAAAAGCCCCATGTAGGGCAGCATCGGATAGGGCTTGGCGCCCCCTTGCAGGGATTCCAGAACACCCGTCGCCTTGGCGGTGGGGGTGTACCCGTTGCCCAGCCAGACGACTGCATCATTGTTGGCGGTGATCACCTCGGGGCTCACGCCGTTCATCATCGCGACAAAGCTCGCTTCGGCATCGGCGTCCGAGGCGTTCTTGGCAATCACGAACCCGTCCCACCAGAGCGAGGTTGCAGGCGTGGCGCCGCCACCCACCGTCGGCGCGCCCGCCAGAACCGTGGCGCTGACGATCTCGGGCGTGGATCCTTCGGCATCAAGGATGGCGCCCGCGCGCGAACCCCACATCGTGGCGAGCGCCAGGCTGCCACCTTCCCACGCCGCTTGCGTGGCGTTGCTGTCAAAGGTCAGGTAGTCGGGGTTGGAATAGGCCACCAGTTCCTTCAGCGTCTCCAGCGTCTTGACGCCGGCCTCGCCGCTGATCGCAGGCTCCGCCGTGCCCGGCTTGAAGAACTCGCCGCCCATGCCAAGGTACATGTTCACGAACTCCTCGGCCAGGTTCCAGCCCGCCTTCGAATTCAGCGCCACGGGATGCTCGGAAATCCCCGCATCCTTGAGCGCCTTGGCCGCCGCCAGCACATCCTCATAGCTTTTCGGCGCCGCAACGCCCGCCTTTTCCAGCAGGTCCGCGCGATAGAACAGGTGCTGCGCGTTCATCATGAAGGCCACGGCCATCACCTTGCCGTCGATCTTGATCAACTGCTCGGGCTTCAGGTTCGCCCCGTATTTCGCCACCAGATCGTCCAGCGGACGGATCAGATCGCCGTTCAGCAGCGGCACGAAGGAAGAGGTGGCAATGATCGCCACCGAATATTGCGCCGGATTCGCCGTCAGGCCCGCGACGTTCAGCTTTTCATGCTCGGTCGTCAGGTTTGCAGCCACCGTCACTCCGTCGCCGCCGCAGGCTTCGGCACCCTTGGCGACAGCCTGGATCGCGGGAAAGTCGTTGCCGATGATGGATACATTGCCGCCCGTCAGGCCGCAGCCCGCAAAGGCCGCACTGCCCAGAAGCGTCGCCGCGAGGGCAAGGCCAGTGGTTCTGAAGAAGGTCATGGTCGGATAACTCCCCTGTTGTTTGTGGCGGCCGGGGTCACGCCCTGGCCTTCTGGCTGGTTCAGGCCCGCGCGAATCGGGGCATGCAATGCATACGACTGCAAGGGTAAGGCCGTGACGCTGCGTCGGGCAAGGATTTTCTGTCATCGGCAGGTTGCAATTCCACCTTTAAATATTGGGCTTGATTGCAGGCTTGATTCGCGCCTATCCATTTTGCATCCGTATTCAAGAACGGCGGTGCCCGATGGCGGAAATCCAGCTGCGCAACCTCAACAAGCGGTGGGGATCCTTCATCGGCGTGAAGGATCTCACGCTCACCATCGCGGATCAGGAATTCCTCGTCCTGCTCGGCCCCTCGGGCTGCGGCAAGACCACCACGATGCGCATGATCGCGGGGCTCGAAGAGGCGACAGAGGGCGACATCCTGATCGGCGGCAAACGGGTGAACGGCCTCGACCCCAAGGACCGCGACGTGGCCATGGTGTTCCAAAGCTACGCGCTCTACCCCAACATGAACGTGTACGACAACATCCGCTTCCCCCTGAAGGTCCGCAAGATCGACCCCGCCACGCATGACGCCGCCGTGCGCCGCGCGGCGGCGATGGTGGAGCTTGGCGATTTCCTGCACCGCCGCCCGGCTGAACTTTCCGGCGGGCAACGCCAGCGCGTGGCCCTTGCCCGCGCCATCGTCCGGCGCCCGAACCTCTTTCTGATGGACGAGCCTCTTTCGAACCTCGACGCCAAGCTGCGCGTCTCGACCCGCGCGCAGATCAAGAACCTGTCGAACGAACTGAAAGTGACCACCGTCTACGTCACCCATGACCAGATCGAGGCGATGACGCTGGCCGACCGCGTGGTGGTGATGAAAAAGGGCGTGGTCCAGCAGGTCGGCACCCCGCAGGACATCTACGACCGCCCCGCCAACGCCTTCGTCGCGGGCTTCATCGGCAACCCTGCGATGAACCTGATGGACGGGCAGATGCAGGGCGGCATCTTCACCGGCACCAACGTCACCATCCCCGGCTTTGATCTGCCCGACGGCCCACTGACCATGGGCTTTCGCGCGGAAGACGCGGTGCTGGCCGAACATGGCCAGATCGCCGCACCGATCTATTCGATCGAGCTTCTGGGCGATGCCACCCTCGTCACCCTGCGCGCGGGCGGTGCCCTTGTCGCGGTCCGCGCGGCCAAGGATTACCGCGCCGCCATCGGCCAGCCCGTCGCGGCCACCGTCCCCGCCAGCATCTGCCATCCCTTCCACCACCAGACCGGCGAGCGCCTGCGCTAGCCCAAGGAGACGATCATGAAGGGCTCCCGCCCCGAACAGGCCATGCTGACGCGCGGCACAGACCTTGCGAAAACCGAAGCCACCCGCGCCGTGATCGAAGGCATGGTCGACGGCCTCAACGACCACCGGATCGACGATATCGGCCAGTTCTTCGCGCAAGGCTTCCACTGGTTCGGCAACCAGGGCTGCGGCACGAAAACGGGCCTTCAGGAATTCCAGAACAACTGGCAGCGCCCCTTCCAGGCCGCCTTCAAGGACAAGGTCTGCGTCGATGAAGCGCGGCTTTTCATGGGCGAATGGGCGGCGGCCTTCGGCCGGCAAGAGGCCACGCATGCGGGCGAATTCATGGGGATAGCCGCCACCGGAAAACGCGTCGAAATCCGCTACATGGATTTCTGGAAGGTCGTGGACGGGCGCATCACCGACAACTGGGTGATGGTCGATTTCCCCCATGTGATGGCGCAACTCGGCGTGGATGCCTTCAACGGCCACGGCTGGGAAGCCTATGACCGGGGCGAGAAGACCCCGCCCCAGCCATGATCCGGGGGTAGGGTGGGTGCACCCACCCTGCGCGTCGCTGCCAAACGGAGGAGCCCATGACGATCACCCACCTGAAATCCGGCAAGCCCGAGGCGGAACGCGCCGAGGATGATGCCGCCGTCCGCGCCACCGTGGAAACCGTGCTGGCCGATATCGCGGCGCGGGGCGATGCCGCCGTGCGCGACCTTTCCGCCCGCTTCGACCACTACGAACCTGCCGCCTTCCGCCTCACCCCCTCCGAGATCGAGGCCGCCATGTCCCGCGTCGCCCCGCAGGACATGGACGATATCCGCTTCGCCCAAACCCAGATCCGCCGCTTCGCCGAGGCGCAGCGCGCCTCGATGACCGATATCGAGGTCGAAACCCTGCCCGGCGTGATCCTTGGCCACCGCAACATCCCCGTGCAATCGGTGGGATGCTACGTGCCGGGCGGCAAGTTCCCCATGGTCGCTTCCGCCCACATGTCCGTCCTTACCGCCGCCGTCGCGGGCGTGCCCCGCATCGTGGCCTCCGCCCCCCCGGTCAAGGGCGCGCCGCACCCCGCCATCGTCGCTGCCATGCACATGGGCGGCGCGCATGAGATCTACGTCCTTGGCGGCATGCAGGCGGTGGGCGCCATGGCCATCGGCACCGAAACCATCGCCCCCGTCGATATGCTCGTCGGCCCCGGCAACGCCTATGTGGCCGAAGCCAAGCGCCAGCTTTACGGGCGCGTCGGCATCGACCTTTTCGCGGGCCCCACCGAAACCATGGTCATCGCCGACGATACGGTGGACGCCGAGCTGGTGGCGACCGATCTTCTGGGCCAGGCCGAACACGGCTACAACTCGCCCGCCTGCCTGATCACGGTGAGCCGTAAACTCGCAGAAGCCACCCTCACGGAGATCGACCGCCTCCTCGTCCTCCTGCCCACCCGCGACACGGCTGCCGTCTCCTGGCGCGACTACGGCGATGTGATCCTCTGCGACACCCATGACGAGATGCTGACGGTCGCCAATGACATGGCCTACGAGCATGTGCAGGTCATGACCGACCGGGATGACTGGTACTTGCAGCACATGCACAGCTACGGCGCCCTCTTCCTTGGCCCGCGCACGAATGTCGCCAATGGTGACAAGGTTATCGGCACCAACCACACCCTGCCCACCCGCAAGGCCGGGCGCTACACGGGCGGCCTCTGGGTCGGCAAGTTCCTGAAAACCCACAGCTACCAGCGCGTGACCACCGATGCCGCCGCCGCCATGATCGGCGAATACGGCTCGCGTCTGTGCATGCTGGAAGGCTTCGTGGGCCATGCCGAGCAATGCAACATCCGGGTGCGCCGTTACGGGGGCCGCAACGTGGCCTACGGCGCAGCCGCAGGCGTGGTGGAGGCGGCGGAATAGCGATGGATGCCGCAAAGGCCCGCCTTGCACCCTTGCGTGCCGCCATGGCCGACTTTGCGGAAACACCTGTAAAGCGGGCGCTTGGGGCGGCTTTTGCCCCCGACGCGGCCCTGCGTCTTTGCCATCCGATCGGCACGCTCACCGGCCCCGATGCGCTCTGGCAGCACGCCTATGCGCCGCTTTTCAGGGCCATGCCGGATCTGGAACGGCGGGATTTCATCCTGATCGCCGGGCAGGACGGCGATGGGGCAAACTGGATCGGCGCCGCGGGCCATTACATGGGCACCCTCATGGCCCCCTTTCTCGGCATCCCGCCCACCGGCCACCTCGCGCATATGCGCTACCACGAATTTTTCCGCATCGACGCGGGCCGCATCGTCGAGATGCAGGCGATCTGGGACATCCCCGAACTGATGATGCAGGCCCGCGCCTGGCCGATGGCACCCAGCCTTGGCCGTGAAGGGCTGATCCCCGGCCCCGCCACGCAGGACGGGCTGGCTGTCAGCGGCGATGGCAGCGCCGCGCTGCAAACCGTGATGGACATGCTGACCGCCCTCACCCGCCATCCGTCGCAAGGCGGGCCCGAGGTGATGGAGATACCCCGCTACTGGCACCCCCGCTTCAACTGGTATGGCCCTGCGGGCATCGGCACGGCGCGCGGGCTTGCGGGGTTCCGCAACTGGCACCAGATCCCTTTCCTCGCCGCGATGCCCGACCGGGGGCAGGATCGCAGCGGCACCCACGGCCATTTCTTTGCCGAAGGCGCTTATGCCGCCGTCACCGGCTGGCCCAATATGCGCCAGACGCTGACCGGCGGCGGCTGGCTGGGCCTGCCCCCGACGGGCAAGCCCATCACCCTACGCAGCCTCGATTTCTGGCGCATCGAGGCCGGGCTCATCCGCGAAAACTGGGTGCTGGTGGACCTTCTTGACGCCTTCGCGCAAACGGGCGTTGACGTGATGGCCCGCCTTGGCGAATTCAACAAGGCGCGCAACCTCGCGCCGGTTGACCTCAGGCAGCAGATATGACCCTTCCCCGCACCCCCTCCTTCCGCCTCGACGGACGCCGCGCCCTGGTCGCCGGTGCCTCCTCCGGCATCGGCCTTGCCGCCGCCGCAGCACTGGCCGAGGCAGGGGCCGACGTGGTGATGCTGGCCCGTCGCGCGCCCGAACTCGACGCGGCGGCAGCGGCGGTCCGCGCGGCGGGCGGCACGGCCCGCGCCATCGCGCAGGACATCACCGATCTGCCCGCCACCGCCGCCCTGATCGCGGCGGAAGGCCCCTTCGATATCGCCGTCAACGCCGCAGGCCTCGCCCGCCACAGCGACGCCACCGATACGACCCCCGAAGACTATGACGCCGTCACCAACCTCAACACGCGCGCCGCCTACTTCTTCCTGCGCGAGGTCGCGCGCGGCCTCATCGCGGCCCACCGCCCCGGCAGCCTCATCACCATCTCGTCGCAGATGGGCCATGTCGGCGGCCCTGACCGCGCGGTCTATGCCGCCACCAAACACGCCGTCGAAGGCTTCACCAAATCCATGGCCATCGACTGGGGTCCAAGGGGCATCCGCGTCAACACGATCTGCCCCACCTTCATCCGCACCCCGCTTGGCGAACAAACCCTCGCGATCCCCGAAAAACGCGCCTGGATCGAGGCGAAGATCAAGCTTGGCCGCGTGGGCGAGGTGGAAGATATCATGGGCGCCGTTGTCTTCCTCGCCTCGGACGCCGCCGCCCTGATCACCGGGTCCGCGCTTCTGGTCGACGGCGGCTGGACGGCAGGCTGATGGCAGAGGCGAAGATCACCTCCAACGATGTGGCCCGCCGCGCAGGGGTCAGCCAATCGGCCGTCAGCCGGGTCTTTTCCGGCGCCTCGGCTTCCGCCAAGACCGCTGCCAAGGTGCGCAAGGCCGCAGCCGAGCTTGGCTACCGCCCGAACCCCATCGCCCGCGCCATGATCACCGGCAAAAGCCGCATGGTGGGCCTTGTGCTCGCCTATCTCGACAACCAGTTCTACCCCCTCGCGCTCGAACGCCTGTCTGCCGCGTTGCAGGCGCAGGGCTACCACGTGCTGGTGTTCCTCGCCTCGAACCAGACCCCCGATATCGACCGGGTTGTGCAGGATCTGCTCGATTACCACGTCGACGGCATCGTCACGGCTTCCGTGGCGCTGACCAATGACATGACGGCCCGCTGCGCCGACGCAGGGATCCCCGTCGTCATGTTCAACCGGGGCCAGCTTGGCGGCGGCATCTCGTCCGTCACCTCCGCCAACCGCGCGGGCGGGCGCAAGGTCGCGGAATACCTTGTCTCCGCCGGGCACACCCGCATCGCCCATATCGCGGGCTGGGCGGGGTCCTCGACCGGCCATGACCGCCGCGCGGGCTTTCTCGAGGGCCTGTCCGACGCCGGGCGCTCCCCCTTCGACGTCATCGACGGCATGTATGACCGCCCCACCGCCGCCGCCGCCGCCCGCGACCTGATGAACCGCCCCACGCCGCCCGATGCAATCTTCGTCGGCAACGATCACATGGCCTTCGCCGTGCTCGATACGCTGCGCTCCGACCTTGGCTTCCGCGTGCCGCAGGATGTGGCCGTCATCGGCTATGATGATGTGCCGCTGGCCGCCTGGCCCTCCTACAACCTCTCCACCGTCCGCCAACCCCTCAACCGCATGGTCGAGGCCACCGTGGAAACCCTCCTCGCCCAGATGGCCGACCCCGCCCGCCCGGCCCAGAAGATCGAGATTGACGGTCCCCTCATCCTGCGCGGCACCACCAAAGGAACGCACCCGTGAAAGGCTTTTCCAACCGCTGGAAAGATTTCCCCGACTACATCATCGGCATCACGAAAGAGATCTGGGAAGATCGCGGCATCGCCACCCTCCACCACTATTACGCGCCCGATATCGTGGTGCGCTCGCCCGCATCCGTCGTTGTGGGCAACCAGGGCGTGATCGCCGCGACCATGGCAACCCTCGCCGAATTTCCTGACCGCACGCTTCTGGGCGAGGATGTCATCTGGTCCGGCACGCCAGAGGCAGGGATGCTTTCTTCTCACCGCCTGCTTTCCACCGCCACGCATCTGGGCGACGGCGCCTATGGCCGCGCGACGGGAAAAAAGCTCACCTACCGCATCATCGCCGACTGCCACGCGATCAACAACCAGATCAACGACGAATGGCTGATCCGCGACCAGGGCGCCATCGTCCGCCAGATGGGGTGGCAGCCAGAGGCCTTCGCCCGCGACCAGATCACCCGCGAAGGCGGCCCCGAAAGCGCGCAGAAACCCCTCACCCCCGCGACCGATCTGCCCGGCCCTTATCAGGGTACCGGCAACGATAACGAATGGGGTGCCCGCTACGCCGACCTCCTCACCCGCATCATGGCCGCCGATTTCGCCGTCATCCCATCGGCCTATGACCGCGCCTGCCAACTGGAACACCCCGGCGGCCTTACCGCCCACGGGCCATCCGCCGCCGACCGCTTCTGGATGTCGCTCCGCGCGGCCTTCCCGGATGCCACCTTCACCATCCACCACCAGATCGGCCGCGACGATCCGATGATGCCCCCCCGCGCCGCGCTGCGCTGGTCCTTGCATGGCAAACACACCGGCTGGGGCGCCTTCGGGGCCCCCTCGGGCGCCGAGGTCTACATCCTCGGTCTTTCCCACGCCGAATTCGGGCCGTTCGGGCACGACGGGGCAAGCCTGCGCCGCGAATGGGTGATCTTCGACGAAACCGCGATCTGGAAACAGATCGCCTTGCACAAGGGCTAAGCGCCATGACCCCCGCCGAAATGCACGCCCGCATCGTCCGCTATGGCGAACTCATCCCCTGCAAGACCGCCTTCATCGACGCCCATACCCCGGGCTCCGACCAGAAGGAAAACTTCACCATCATCGGTGGTGGCGTCTCGGAAAGCCCCGATCAACACGTTCACATTGCCCTCCCCCACGGCTTCAACATCGGCGCTGCGGGCCAGCCGCCGAAATGCCGCAACAGCCTGCATTCGCACCGCACGGCCGAGGTGTTCTTCGTCCTCTCGGGCCGCTGGCGCTTCTTCTGGGGCCGCTGGGGCAATGCGGGCGAGGTGGTGCTGGAAGAAGGTGACATCATCAACATCCCAACCGGCATGTTTCGCGGGTTCGAGAATATCGGCACCGACTACGGGATGATCATGGCCATCCTCGGCGGCGACGATGCCGGGGGCGGGGTGATCTGGGCGCCGCAGGTGATCGAGGATGCGCGCGACCATGGCCTCGTCCTCGGGGCCAACGGCAAGCTATACGACAGCAGGAAAGGTCAGACCCCGCCGCCCGGCGTGAACCCCATGCCCCTTCTGACCGACGCCGAACTGCAAACCTTCCCCGAACCCACCCCCGCCGACGTGGTGCCGAACTTCGTCGCGCGCTACTGGGATCTCGTGGCCCTCGCCTATACCAAACCCGCCAAGGTGATCGGCGCCAACGGGCGCCTGCGCGATCGCCCGGGCTTCGAGGTGGACCTGATCACCCGCCGCTCCGCGCGGGACGCGATGCACACGCATGATCGCCCGTCCGTCCTCATGCCCATGCGCGGCCACTGGCGCCTTTTCTGGCCGGATGGCGAGGTGGTCCTGAACCCCGGCGACACGGCTTCCGTCCCCGCGGGATTGCCTCATGGCGCGGTGCCTGCGATGACGGGCGAGGCGAGCCTTTACCACGTCATCGCCACCGACGACCCTCCCGGGGCCACGGGGCGGCTTCTTTAACCGCGCGCTAACCCGCCGCACGCCGTGTCGGTACAGAAAACCGACAGCGGCGGGACGGAAACCCGACGCAGACCAGACGGAGATTTCAATGCCGCTCCTCGCCACCCATGTCGGATCGCTGCCCCGCAGCCAGGCCGTTGTCGATTTCCTCTTTGCTCGTGAAAAAGGCACCGATTTCGACCCGGCCGCCTTCGACGCCTGCATGACTGCGGCGGTGATGGAGAACGTCCGGCGGCAGAAAGAGGCCGGGATCGATATCGTAAGTGACGGGGAATGCTCGAAAATTTCCTATGCGACCTATGTGAAGGACCGCTACACGGGCTTTTCGGGCGACAGCAAGCGCAACGCCCCCGCGGATCTGAAGCTCTTTCCCACCTTCCTCACCCGCCTTGCGCAAAGCGGCGGCACCCCGCAATACGCGCGGCCGCAATGCACAGGGGACGTGGCCTCGAAAGGGCAGGAGGAATTGACGAAAGATATCAATAACCTGAAGGCCGCAATGAAGGCGCACGATGTGGATCGCGGCTTCATGAACGCAGCCTCCCCCGGCGTGATCGCCCTCTTTCTGCAGAACGCCCATTACCCCACGCGCGAGGCCTATCTCTGGGCGCTGGCCGATGCAATGCGCGAGGAATATCAAACGATTATCGCCGCAGGGCTTGATCTGCAGCTTGATTGCCCCGATCTGGCGCTCAGTCGTCACATGCTCTTTCCCGATCTGACGGATGCCGAATTTCTGGTTATTGCCCAGACACATATCGACGCGCTGCGCCATGCCCTCGACGGGTTGCCGCAGGATCGCATCCGCCTCCATATTTGCTGGGGCAACTACGAGGGCCCCCATGTGTGCGACATCGGGATGGAAAAGGTGTTCCCCCTCCTCATGCAAGTCCCTGCAAGATATGTGCTTTTTGAAACCGCCAACCCCCGCCATGGCCACGAGTGGGAGGTGTTCCGCGACCGCGCCGCCGAGATTCCGGATGACAAGATCCTGATCCCCGGTGCGGTGGATACCACCACGAACTTTGTGGAACACCCCGATCTCGTGCGCCAAAGGCTCGAACGTTTCACCTCCATCGTGGGCCCAGACCGCGTGATCGCAGGCTCGGACTGCGGCTTTGGCACCTTCGCGGGCTTCGGCGCGGTGGATCCCGAAATCGCCTGGGCCAAACTCGCCACGCTTGCCGAAGGCGCCCGGCTAACGGCTTGAAAAAGAGGGTGAAATGCTGAAGGCCCGTCCATGACCCCGGTCGTCCTCCTTCCCGGCATGATGTGCGACCCGCGCCTCTGGGGCCCTGTCATGGGCGCCTTCGCGGGCCGTGACACGCTCCATCCCGCCTGCACCGCAGCCGATAGCGTGGAGGCGCTCGCCGCCGCCGTCCTGACCTTCGCGCCCCCCCGCTTTGCCCTCGCGGGCCTCAGCATGGGCGGCATCGTGGCGATGGAGGTGCTGCGTCAGGCGCCGGAAAGGGTGGAGCGTGTGGCCCTGCTCGATACCAACCCGCTCGCGGAAACCGAACCCGTCAGGGCGCTGCGGGCACCGCAGATCGAACGCGCGATGGCGGGCCGGCTGGAGGCCGTCATGCGCGATGAGATGAAGCCGAATTACCTTGCGCAATCAAACGACAATACGGCGATCCTCGATCTGTGCATGAACATGGCGCTAAGCCTCGGCCCCGCAGTCTTCGCCCGCCAGAGCACCGCGCTTGCCACCCGTGCGGACCAGCAGGACACGCTGCGCCGCTACACCCGCCCCGCCCTTGTTCTGATGGGTGTGGAAGATCGCCTCTGCCCGCGCAAGAGGCATGATCTGATGCACGCCCTGATGCCGCATTCGGCGCTCGTGATCGTTGAAGGCGCAGGTCACTTGCCCACCCTCGAACGCCCTGCGGATACTGCCAGGGCCCTGTCGGATTGGCTGACCGCCTGAAGCTATCCTTCAGATTTTACTAAAATTTCGCTTCTTCTCTGTCGAAATATCCCACGGGGGGTCCGGGGGGTGTGAAACCCCCCGGGTTCTCCGCACATGCGCCCGTCAGGAATAGCGGTAGGGCCGCCCCGCCGCCACCATCTGTTCGTTATAGGCCTTGATGATCGACACGACCTTGGCCTTGGTCTCGCCTTCCGCCGCGATCTCGTCCCAGAACGTGGCGGCCGCCGCTTCCACCGTCGCCCATTCGGCATCGGGGATAGAGGTCAGCTTCAGCTTCGGCCCCGTCACGCGCAGCCGCGCCTCGCCGCCCCAGTACCAATACTGCCGGTAGTAGTGCGACTGTTCGCAGCACACCTTGAAGAGGGTCTGCAGATGCGGCGGCAACTCGTTCCAGCGGTCCATGTTGGCAAAGAAATGCCCAATCCACGCGCCCGAGATCGAGTTCGTCAGGAAGTAGTTGGTCACGTTCGACCAGCCCACGGTGTAAACCTCCGTGATCCCCGACCATGCGATCCCGTCCAGCTCGCCCGTCTGCACGGCAACCTCGATATCCTCCCACGGCAGCGTGACCGGCACGACGCCGAACTGCGCCAGGAACCGCCCGGCGGTGGGGAAGGTGAAGATGCGCTTGCCCTTAAGGTCTTCCAGCGAATTGATCGGGTCCTTGGTCGAGAAGTTGCACGGGTCCCACGATCCGGCCGACACATGCTTGACACCGACCTTGGCGTATTCGTCGCCCCAGATCTCGTTCAGGCCCCACTGGTTGAAGAGCACCGGCACGTCCAGCGAATAGCGCAGGGCCAGCGGGAAGTAGCCGCCGAACACCGTCACATCCGTGGGCGAGGCCATGCTGTCGTCATCCGACTGCACCGCGTCGATCGTGCCGCGCTGCAGCGCCTGGAACAGCTCGCCCGTCGGCACCAGCTGGTCGGCGTAGTAAAGTTCGATCTCCATCTGCCCTTGCGCGATCTGGTTGAACGCATCGACGGCGGGCTTGATCACCTGCTCGCCCAGGGTGGCGCCGGCATAGGTCTGCAACCGCCATTTGATCGGTGCCTGCCCCAGAACGGCGGGCGCGGCCAGCGTGCTTGCCCCGGCAGCCAATGCGCCGGTGGTCAGAAACTTGCGTCTTGTGGTCATCTGTCAACCTCCTTGGGTGTGAAAGAGGGCGGTTCGTCCGCCCCTCGGGATTATGTCAGCGCGACAATTGCTGCGGCAGCCAAAGCGCGATTTCAGGGAAAGCCATGACGGTCGCCAAGGCAAGCACCATCACACCCACGAAGGGCACGATAGAGCGGTAGATATCGGCCATCGTCACCTCGGGCGGGGCCATGGCGCGCATCAGGAACAGGTTATAGCCGAAGGGCGGCGTCATGTAGGCGATCTGGCAGGTGATGGTGTAGAGCACACCGTACCACACCAGATCAAACTCCAGCGCCTTTACCAGCGGCACATAAAGCGGCGCCACGATCACCAGCATCGCGGTATCGTCAAGGAACGTGCCCATCAGGATGAAGGAAAGCTGCATCAGGATCAGCACCTGCCAGCGGTTGAGGCCGAGATTGTCCAGAAACAGCCCCTCGATGGCATCGACCGCGCGCAGGCCGTCAAAGACCGCACCGAAGGCAAGCGCGGCAAGGATGATCCACAGGAACATGCAGGAAATCGCCAGTGTCTGGCGGGTCGATGTCTCGAACACGCGCCAGCTCATCCTGCCCTTCCACGCGGCGGCCAGCACCGCCGTCACCGCCCCGATGACCGAGCTTTCGACAAGCCGCGTGTAGCCCGTCACGAATGGCGCCATCATCACGAAGAAGATCAGGAACGGCAAAAACCCCGCGCGCAAAAGGCGCAGCTTTTCCGCCCGGCTGACGGCGGCCAGTTCCTCGGGCGATATCACGGGGCCGAGGGCGGGGTTCAGTTTGCACCGGATCCAGATGTAGGCGATGAACATCGCGGCCATCATCAGCCCCGGGAATATCCCCGCCAGCCACAGATCCTGCACCGATTGCCGCGCGATCAGTGCATAGAGAACCAGCACCACCGAGGGCGGGATCAGGATGCCAAGCGACGATCCGGCCTGGATCACCCCCGTCACCATCAGCTTGTCATAGTTGCGCTTTAAAAGCTCGGGCAGCGCAATCGTGGCCCCGATCGCCATGCCCGCCACCGACAGGCCGTTCATCGCCGAAATCAGCACCATCAGGAAGATCGTGCCGATGGCCAACCCGCCCGGCACCGGCCCGAACCAGACATGGAACATCCGGTAAAGGTCATCCGCAAGGCGGCTTTCCGACAGGATGTATCCCATGAAGATGAACATCGGCAGGGTCAGCAGCGGAAACCACCCCATCACCTTCAGCGTCTGGGCAAAGGCCAGGTCGTATCCGCCGCGGTCTCCCCACAGAAGGAGTGCGGCGACCACGGCCACGAAGCCGATGATCCCGAACATCCGCTGCCCCGTCATCAGCATGACGAGCATCGAGCCGAACATCAGGGCCGCAATCCATTCCGCCTGCATCAGATCTCGCGGCCTCGCAGGCGGGCGATATCGCGGATAAGGAACGCGGTGCATTGCGCCAGCATCATCACGATGCCAAGGCACATGATCATCTTGATCGGCCACATGTAGGGCTGCCAGACCCCGCGCCGCTTTTCCCAGTATTCAAAGGCATAGGCCGTGCTTTCCAGCCCGCCCCACAAGAGCACGCAAAGATAGAAGATCAGCGCGAAGATGGTAACCGCATCCACGATGGCCTTGGTGCGGTCCGACCATTTGGAATAGAACAGATCCATCCGTACTGCCGATCCCATCTGCATGGCATAGGCCCCGCCCAGCATGAAATAGGCCACCAGAAGGAACTGGCCCATCTCATCGGTCCAGATCTGGGGATAGACCGTGGCGCGGGCGAAAGCGGCCCACAGCATCACCGCCATCAGCGCGAACAGCAGGAACATCGCCAATCGCCCGACCCAGAAGTTGAACCCCTCCACCAAGCGGACATAGGCGATCAGAAAGCGCGGCATGGGTGGGTGCAATCTCCTGCAGGCCGCCCTGACAGGGCGCAAGGATGCAGAGTGGCCCAAGGCTCTTGCGGCTGGCAAGCCGGAAAATGGCGGGGGGACGGGGTTCGTGCCCAAAGGATTGGCGGATGCCTTGGTGTTGGGCGCAAATCCCGCCTGTGGGCCTGCGCGCCCTGTCGGTGCCTCTAGGCTTGCGCGTTCCCGCCTTCATCGGCCGAGGCACAGAACATCTCGTGCACCAGCACGATCAGGCGGCGCGCGCGCACATCCGCGACGGTGTAAAAGATCGCCTTTCCCTCGCGGCGGCATGTCACCAGACCGTCCGCGCGCAGGCGTGCAAGCTGTTGCGACACCGCCGCCTGACGGCTGCCCAGCAGCGATTCAAGCTCGGTCACCGATTTCTCGCCCGCAGCGAGGTGGCACAGGATCATCAGCCGCCCGTCATGCGCCAGCGCCTTCAAAAGCGCCGCCGCACCGCGCGCATGGGCGGCCATGGCGTCAAAGCTGTCGTCGGGCTGGGCGGTGTCGGCCATGCAGTGGATATATTCAGGAACTGGATTGCGATCAACCCGTCAGGCGGCAAACCCGCCATAGCGCCCGCCATGAAACACGAGGGGGTCACCCGCACCCAGATGCGCGCGGATCACCCGCCCCACCACGATGGTGTGATCGCCCCCGTCATGGGTGGCGTGGAGCGCGCAGTCGAACCGCGCCAGCGTGCCCGGAATGGCGGGCACCCCCTCGGGCGTCATCTCATGCGCCAACCCGTCGAACCCGGCCCCACCGCGCACGAACCGCCCGCTGAGCGCGGTCTGGTCCGCGGCCAGCACGTGGATGGTGTAGAACGGCGCCGCCACCAGCAGCGGATAGCGGGCAGAAGCTTTCGCGGGCGACCACAGCACCAGCGGCGGGTCCAGCGACAGCGAGGCAAAGCTGTTGGCGGTAAAGCCTACCGGCCCCTCCGGCCCCGCCACGGTAATCACTGTCACCCCGGTTGGAAACCGCCCCAGGGCATCGCGGAAGGCACGCGCGTTCGCCGCGTCGGGCACGAAAGTCGCTTCGGTCATGTCAGCCCCTCAGGCGACCTCTCGCCCCAACGCAAGAGTATAGAGCGCGAACCACGTCTGGCGATCCATCGGCACGCGAAAGGCATCGGATAACGTGGCAATCCTGCTCAGGGAATTGGTCCCCATGACGGGCAGGATACGCGCGGGGTGATGCAGTAACCACGCCACTGCCGCCGCCGCCCAATCGGCGCCCACGGCCGTGCCCAAAGCCTCCAGCCGTTCGCGCAAGGGGGCAGAACTTTCGGCCAGAAGATGCCCGCCCGCCAGTGGCGACCACGCCATCGGCGGCAGTCCGCGTTCCTGCAGGTCGGCCACATCGCCGTTCACAAAACCCTCATGCGCCGACAGGCTCAGTTCGATCTGGTTGGTGCAAAGCCGCGTCTGCATGCCCGATTGCAGCAGGCTGAAATCCCAGGGGCGGAAGTTCGACACCCCCACCGCCCGCACCTTGCCCGATGCAACCAGCGCATCAAGGCAGGCCCCCGTCGCGCGGTGGTCCATCAGGGGGTCGGGACGGTGGATCAGCAAAAGGTCGATCCGGTCCGTGGCCATCTCGCGCAAGCTGGCCTCGACCGAGGCCGTGATATGCGCGGCGGATGTATCGTAATGTTTGATTTCTGCCCCGGAATGGCGCCCCACAGGGGCCACGATGTCGCATTTTGTGATGATCTCGATCTTGTCGCGCAGGCCGGGCGCCGCCTTCAGCGCCGCGCCGAAGATGCCTTCTGCGGTGTAGCCGCCATAGATATCGGCCTGATCTATGGTGGTGATGCCCTGGTCAAGGCACGCCTCCACCTTCGCCTGCACGTGGGCGGGCGTGGTATCTTCGTCATCGCCCAGCCGCCACATGCCATAAACCATCCGGCTGAGGCCGAGGCCCGGCGCAATCTCCACCCGTTCCATCAGCGCCGCTCCCCGGTTCCGAGCGGCGTGGCGGGCATGCCTGCGGGCACCCGGCCATAGGCATGCGGCAGGCTGACGGTCTTGAGATGTGGCATCACTTTTTCCCCGAAATGATCGCATTCGTCCAAATGCGGATAGCCCGAGAAGATGAAAGCCCGGATCCCCATCTTGCGGTAATGTTCGATTTCTCCCATCACCTGATCCACAGATCCCACCAGCGCCGCCCCGCAGCCCGACCGCGCACGGCCGATCCCCGTCCACAGATGCGGCTCGATATAGCCAAAGGTGTCGGCCAACTCCCGCGCCCGCGCCTGATGCGAAACGCCCAGGCTGCCTGCGTCCAGCGCGCGGCCCCGGATCAGGCCGCCAAGCTCGTCATCCAGTTTCGATACCAGATGTTCGGCATAGTCCCGCGCTTCCGCTTCCGTATCCCGCACGATCATATGCACGCGCAACCCGTAGTCCAGCGTGCGCCCGTGAGCTGCTGCCCGGGCATGCACGTCGCGCATCCGCTGGGCAAGCTGGTCCTTCGTCTCGGGCCACATCAGATACACGTCGCATTGCGCCCCGCACAGCTCCAGCGCATCGGGGCTGTAGCCGCCGAAGTAGAGAAGCGGCCCGCCGTTCTGCTGATAGGGCTTCGCGGGGTCGGCGTTTACCCTTGCGATCCTGTAGACGTCGCCCTCATAGGCAATCTCGTCCCGCGTCCACGCCTGCCGCAGGATCTCCACCACCTCATGGCTGCGCCTGTAGCGATAGGCCGAGGGCGCCGCCTCGCCCGGAAAGTCCGACGAAATCACGTTCAGCGTCAACCGCCCCTTCAGCATGTGGTCAAGCGTGGCCACCGTCCTCGCCAGCATCACCGGCTGCATCTCGCCGCAGCGGATCGCGGCCAGCATGTTGATGCGGCTGGTGATCGGCGCGCAAGCGGCTACGAACGACAGCGTGTCCTGCCCTACCTGATACGATGACGGGCACAGGATGTTGCGAAAGCCATGGCTTTCCGCCCGCTGCACGATCTCGGAACAATGCGCCCAGGACGATCGCAACGCTCCGTCCGGCACGCCCAGATAGGCGTAGTCGTCCGAGCAGAGCGCCGCGAACCACGACACCTCCACCGCATCGAGGTCGGGCGAGGTGATCGGTACCACGGTCATCGGCGGCTCCCTTGCGAATGGTGCTTGCGTAGCACCACGCATGTTGTAGATCAATCCTGTATCAATTTGCGGAAAGCGATGAAAAGCGGCGCGCTGCCCCTCTACCGCCAGATCAGCGAAGGCCTGATCCGCGACATCGCAGCGGGGCGGCTGGCCGATGGCGCGCGCCTGCCGCCCGAGCGTGAGATGGCGGCGGGCATGGGCATCGCCGTCGGCACGCTGCGGCAGGCGCTGAAGGTGCTGGCGGGGCAGGGGATGCTGGTGCGGGTGCAAGGGTCGGGCAACTACATCCGCGCGGTGCCGCACCCCGACAGCATCTATGCGATGTTCCGGCTGGAACGCCCCGAAGGCGGCGGCCTTCCCACCGCCGAAATCCTGTCCGTGGCGCGGATGGCCAAGGATCCCGCACTTCCCGCCTTTGGCACCGGCCCCGATGCCCACCGCATCCGCCGCCTTCGTCGCCTCTCGGGCATGGTGGCGGCGGTCGAGGAGATCTGGCTCGACGGCGCCGCAGCGGCACAACTGGCACCGGAAGATCTGTCGGATTCGCTCTACCTTTTCTACCGCGAACGCCTTGGCCTCGTGATCGCACGCGCGGAAGATCGCGTGGGGCAAGGCCCGCTGCCCGCCTGGGCGCCCGCCACCTTTCCCCACCGCCCCGGCACGCCCCTGCCCGAAATCACCCGCATCGCCACATCGCAGACCGGTCAGCGCGCCGAGGTATCGCGGACGTGGTTTTGCCCCCTCCGCGCGGCCTATGTGGCCCGCCTCACATCCTGAAAGGATACCCCGTGCACGCCATCCGCTACGGCATCATCGGTTGTGGCATGATGGGGCAAGAGCATCTGCGCAACATCGCCCTTCTGGAAGACGCAGAGGTGGCCGCGATATTCGAGCCGGATGCCGGAATGCGTGCGGAAGCCGCAGCCCTCGCCCCCCAAGCGTCCATCGCCGCATCGGTGGCCGAGGTGCTGGCGCACCCCCGCGTCAATTGCCTGCTGATCGCAAGCCCCAACTTCCGCCATCTGGCGCAATTGGAGGAAATCGCAGCCACCCGCCCGCTGCCGGTGCTGGTGGAAAAGCCGCTGTTCACCGATCCCGCCGATGCGCCCCGCCTTGCCGCCTTTCGCGCGGCCTATCCGGCACCCGTCTGGGTGGCGATGGAATACCGCTACATGCCCCCCGTGGCGCATCTCATCGCCAAGGCCGAGGCCGCCACCGGCGGGGTGCGGATGCTCACGATCCGCGAACACCGCTTTCCCTTCCTGCACAAGGTCGGTGCCTGGAACCGCCTCAACGCGCAGACGGGCGGCACGCTGGTGGAAAAATGCTGCCATTTCTTTGACCTGATGCGCCTTGTCGCGGGCTGCGATCCGGTGCGGGTGATGGCGAGCGCTGGGCAGGACGTGAACCACAAGGATGAGGTGGTGGACGGCCACGCCCCCGACATCTGGGACAATGCCTATGTGATCGTGGATTTCGCAAACGGCATGCGTGCAATGCTGGAACTGTGCATGTTCGCCGAGGGCAGCCGCTATCAGGAAGAGATCAGCGCCGTCGGCCCCTTGGGCAAGATCGAGGCGCTGGTGCCCGGTCCGGGGCGGTTCTGGCCCGCCGACCTCGGGCTCGCGCCCGTGCCGCAGGTCATCGTCAGTCCCCGCAGCCCCAAGGGGCCCCATGTGCTTGAGGTGCCTGTCGATCCGGTGGCGCTGGCGGCGGGGGATCACAACGGATCGACCTTTTATCAGCACATTGGCTTTGCCGCCGTCGTGCGTGGCGGTGGCGCGCCCGATGTGGGGATCGACGATGGCTGGTGGGCGGCGGCGATGGGGATGGCCGCGCAGGCCTCTGCGCTGTCGGGGCAGGCGGTGGACCTGCGGCAGGCGCCCTATCTGCCGAAAGAATAGGCCGCCGCACATTTTTTCGCCAATCCCAGGCGCGGGCGGCGTGACAATGCAAAAGGGGTGTGCCGGCCTCTCCCTGTCTTGCGCGGCATACATCCGCCAAGGTGTATTTCGACAGAAAAACAGATGGATGCGGGGCGCCGCGCGCCGCGCATCCGGGCACTGGCGCCAGGCACCCCCGCGCCGGGCCGTTACACAACATTCACATCTCTGACACATCGCCTTTGCACCGCACCCCTATCCCCCGGCGACATGAGCCAGGGGGCCCCATGCTGCTAGACGTCCAGACCGTGACCCGCCGATTCGGCAACAAGGCCGCCGTCGACAACATCAGCTTTTCCGTCGATCGCCCCGGTTTTCTGGGGATCATCGGGCGTTCGGGCGCTGGCAAATCCACCTTTCTGCGGCTGATGAACCGCCTGACCGACGCCACCAGCGGCGAAATCCGGTTCGAGGGGCGCAACGTGCTGGCGCTGAAGGGCGCGCAGATGCGGGCCTGGCAGGGCGACTGCGCGATGATCTTCCAGCAGTTCAACCTGGTACCGCGCATGGATGTGGCGTCCAACGTGCTCCACGGCCTGCTCAGCCGCCGGTCGCTGATGACGACCTTCATGAACCTCTGGTCCGCGCAGGATATCGAGCGCGCCATCGCCATTCTCGACCGTCTCGGCATTGCCGAACAGGCGCCGAAACGCGCCGAAGCGCTGTCGGGCGGCCAGCAGCAGCGCGTGGCGATTGCGCGCGCGCTGATGCAGAACCCCAAGGTGATCCTTGCCGACGAACCCATCGCCAGCCTCGATCCGATGAACGCCCAGATCGTGATGGATGCGCTGCGCCGCATCCACGAGGAAGACGGCCGCATGGTGATCGCGAACCTGCACACCCTCGATACCGCGCGGCGCTACTGCGACCGGGTGATCGGGATGCGCGACGGGCGGATCGTCTTTGACGGCACGCCGGACCAGCTGACCACCGGTGTCGCGCGCGACATCTACGGCGCGGACGCAAGCTTTTCCGAAAGCGCCACCTCGACCTCGATCGAGAGCCTTCCAGCCGACGCCCGCTACGAGCAGGCGCTGTTGCAGACCTGACCCCCTTTACCCCGCCCCTTTCCGGGGGCCTCAAACGGAGACGACAGATGAAGACGATCATCGCCATCCTCGCCGCGACCACCGTTCTTGCCGGTGCTGCCGCCGCGCAGGACATCAAGGAATTCAACCTCGGCATCCTCGGCGGCGAAAACGCCCAGGACCGTCTTGCCTCGTCCGAATGCTACCGCGCCAAGATCGAAGCGGCGCTCGGCGTGCCGGTCAAGGTGTTCACCCCTGCCGACTATGACGGCGTGATCCAGGGCCTGCTGGGCGGTACGCTCGACATGGCATGGCTTGGCGCGTCGGGCTATGCCAAGACCTACCTGACCGACCCCAATGCGGTGGAGCCGGTGCTGACCAAGCAGAATCTCGACGGCTCGACCGGCTACTATTCCATCGGGTTTGCACGCAAGGAAAGCGGCATCACCTCGATGGACGAAGCCAAGGGCAAGTCCTTCGCCTTCGCCGATCCGAACTCGACCTCGGGCTACCTCGTCCCCGGCGCCGAACTGAAGGAAAAGTACGGCGATCTGGAAAAGTATTTCTCTTCCGTCAAGTTCTCGGGCGGCCATGAGCAGACCATCGTCGGCGTGTCCAAGGGCGATTTCGAAGCCGGCGTGGCCTGGGCTGACGGTCTGGGCAACTGGGAAGACGGCTACAACTCGGGCGCCTTCCGCAAGGCCGCCGATTCGGGCCTCGTCGACATGAATGACCTCGTGCAGATCTGGAAGTCGAAGCTGATCCCCGAAGGCCCGATGGTGGTGCGCAAGGCCCTGCCACAGGACGTGAAGGACAAGGTCACCCAACTCACCGCCGATTTGTGGGAAACCGACAAGGAATGCGCCTACAACGTGGCCGCAGGCGACGCCAAGGATTTCGTGCCGGTGAAGCATGAGGAATACCTCGGCATCATCGCCGCCCGCGAACTGTCGGGCAGCTGATCGCACCCTGATCCCGAAGCCGGGCCCCGATCGCCGGGGCCCGGCCTTTTCATGCGGAGCCCCTGCCCATGGTCGATATCGCCGCCCGCCCCGGATCGGCCACCCCGCCGCCCCTTGGCGCCATAACCGACGGCTACATGGCCATGGTCCGGCGCAAGCGGATGTATGGCGGCATCCTTCTGGTGATCTTCGTGGCCATGATGGCCGCGGGCTTTGCAGAAGTGCAGGATCGCAATGCGGGCGGGTTTCTGAACGGCCTGCACATGCTGGGCGCGTTCCCGTCCGAGGTGCTGTCCGAGGCGTGGGAAAAGCGCGATCTTCTGCCCGGGCGGATGCTGCAATTCCTGCCCTCGCTTCTGGAAACCATCAATATCGCGGCCGTGGCCACCCTCTTTGGCGCGCTGGCCGCAGCCTCGCTGGCGCTTCTGGCCACGCGCGGCCTTGCCCGCTGGCCGCGCCTCATCGGCGTGTTCCGCCGGATCATGGATGCCACCCGCGCGATCCCGGAAATCGTGGTGGCGCTGGTGCTGATCTACATCCTTGGCGGCGGCCCGATGCCTGCAATGGTGGCCATCGCCATCCATACCGCAGGGGCCCTCGGCAAGCTTTTCTCCGAGGTGGCCGAAAACGCCGACCTCAAACCGGTCGAGGGGCTGTCGTCGGTCGGCGCCACATGGATGCAGAAGATGTGGCTCGGCGTCCTGCCGCAGGTCGCGCCGAATTGGCTCAGCTACGCGCTTCTGCGGTTCGAGATCAACATCCGCGCCTCGGCCATCCTTGGCTTCGTGGGTGCGGGCGGCATCGGCTATGACCTCAAGATCGCGATGCAATGGGGCGGCGGCAGATACGATCAGGTGGTTGCGATCTTCCTGATCCTCTTTGTGACCATCGTGATCGTCGATCAACTGTCGGGCCGCTGGCGCGACCGGCTTGTGAAGGGGCGCTGACATGGCGATGACCGAAGCGACCCTCCTGACCACCCGCACAGATGTGCGCACCCTTTTCACCCGGAAGCGCCGCATTGCGTTTGCCGTTCCGGCGGTGATCCTGGCCTATTTCGTCTACATCTTCTTTGCCTTCGATATTGCGGGCCTGGCCGCAAAGGCGCGTATGGACAATGCCGCGATCCTTCTGTCCGACTTCTGGTCCTACAAGACGCATGTGACGCGCGACAACCGCTCGGGCGAGATCGAGATCGCCATCGAGGGTGAGACGCGCGGCACCTACCCCGAAGGCCGCCGCCCCGAATGGGTGCGCGACGAAGGCGCCGAAACCGTCATCAGCCTGCGGGGCGGCCATACCGTGGTGTTCGAACCGGCGGCCAATGGCGGCGGCGCATTCTACGACGTGCCGGACTATGGCCGCATCGACATCCGCCCCGGGAACGGCAAACTTGATCTGACCCTTCCCGGCCCGCTGCCGGGCGACATTGCCATCAGCCAGTCCGACAACCGCATCGCCGTCACCACATCCGAGGGCCGCTTCAACTACACCCGCTCCAAGGTCGAGGTGTTCCGCTACCAGCCGGGGTGGGAGCTTTTCTTCTTCACCCTCGACAGCCCCTTCTCGGGCAAAAGCCTGCCGGAACTTGCAGCCCTCGCCCTCTGGGGTGACCGGGTGGACTCGGGCCGGTCAAACGCGGGCTACATGCTGACCGAGTTTCTGACCAACAAGATGTGGCACCACGATCAGGTGATCGGCGCGGTGATCGAGACGCTGCTGATGGCCTTCCTCGGCACCTTCGGCGCGGCGATCATCATCTTTCCCGTGGCCTTCCTTGCGGCATCGAACTTCACTCCACTGAAATCCGTGCGCTTCGCGCTGCGCCGGGTCTTCGATTTCGTGCGCGGGGTGGACGCGCTGATCTGGACGATCATCCTCAGCCGCGCCTTCGGGCCGGGGCCGATGACGGGCGCGCTGGCGATCCTGATCACCGATCTTGGCAGCTTCGGCAAGCTGTTCTCCGAGGCGCTGGAAAACATCGACGACAAGCAGGTGGAAGGGGTGCGCTCGACCGGCGCCACGGGCCTGCAGCGCGCGCGCTTCGGCGTGATCCCGCAGGTGACGCCGGTGATCCTGAGCCAGGTGCTGTATTTCCTC
>JBBSBE010000002.1:0-88685 GCA_038251625.1 Rhodobacterales bacterium | reverse complement strand
GCCCCGTGAACCAGCCCGCAAGCTTGGCGTTGACCCGGGCCTTTTCGACCTGAGCCGGGTTCGCCGCGATCAGCGCGTCGAGCGCCGCCTCGATCTCGCCTGTATCCGTCACCTGCTTCAACCCGTGCCTTGCAGCCACTTCGGCGGGGTCGCCACCTTCCGTCCACAGGATGTCGAAAAGGTCCTTCGCCATCTTGCCGCTGATCTCGCCTGCCGCGAGCAGATCAAGCATGCCGCCAAGCTGGCCCGTGCTGACGGGGCTGTCGCCAATGCCAAGGCCTTCGCGGTTCAGGCGGCCGAAAAGTTCGTTGATCACCCAGTTTGCGGCCTGCTTTCCGTCGCGCCCCGCTGCCACCGCCTCGAAATAGGCTGCAGCTTCCAGTTCGGCGGTCAGCACGTTCGCATCATAGTCGGTCAGGCCGAAATAGCCCATGAAACGGGCCTTCTTGGCATCGGGAAGTTCGGGCATGCGGGCGGCGATATCGTCAACCCATGCCTGCTCGATCTCAAGTGGCAGCAGGTCTGGGCAGGGGAAGTAGCGGTAATCGTGCGCCTCTTCCTTGCTGCGCATGCTGCGCGTCTCGGCCTTGTCGGGGTCGTAGAGGCGGGTTTCCTGATGCACGGAGCCGCCATCCTCCAGAATGGCGATCTGGCGGCGCGCCTCATACTCGATGGCGGCCTGGATGAAGCGCATGGAGTTCATGTTCTTGATCTCGCAGCGCGTACCGAGATGACTGAAATCCTGCGTTTCCTGATACTTCTCATACTGCCCCGGACGGCAGACGGACACGTTCACATCCGCGCGCAGGTTGCCGTTCTGCATGTTGCCATCGCAGGTACCGAGGTAGCGCAGGATCTGGCGGATCTTGGCCACATAGGCGGCCGCCTCTTCCGGCCCGCGCAGATCGGGGCGGGATACGATTTCCATGAGCGCCACGCCGGTGCGGTTGAAATCCACGAAGGACATCGCGGGGTCCATGTCATGGATGGATTTGCCCGCGTCCTGTTCCAGATGGATACGTTCGATCCGTACGTGCCGCGCCACCCCCGGGCCCATCTCGACGATCACCTCTCCCTCGCCCACGATGGGGTGGTAAAGCTGGCTGATCTGATAGCCTTGCGGCAGGTCGGGGTAGAAATAGTTCTTGCGGTCGAAGGCCGAGGTCAGGTTGATCCGCGCCTTCAGGCCAAGCCCCGAACGGACGGCCTGTTCCACGCAGAATTCGTTGATGACGGGCAACATGCCCGGCATTGCGGCATCGACGAAGCTGACGTTGGAGTTCGGCTCGGCGCCAACCTCCGTGGACGCGCCGGAGAAAAGCTTGGCGTTCGAGGCGACCTGGGCATGAATTTCCATCCCGATCACCAGTTCCCAATCGTGCCTGGCACCGGCGATGACCTTGGGTTGCGGGGGGGTATGGGCGAGATCGAGCATGGGGCCTCCGACGTTTGGCCCGTTCTAGGCAAGGGGCTGCCGTTCGGCAAGGGTGGGAGCGGCGGAAACCGGCCCAAGCGTCCTTGGGCTGCTTTACAGGGCGTACATCGGGGCGCAGACGCGATGAGCCGCCATATCTGCGCGGCGCCACCCACGATGGACGGATGAAACCGAAACTTCTGATCGCGGGCGTGATCGCCCTCGCCTTGTCTGGTTGTGTTGACAACACCGCCCTTTCGATGAGCGACTTTGCCCCCTCGATGCGGTGGGATCATGTCCAGCAAGCGCCGCAATGGACCGCGCGCACGCTGGTCGCCGTGGCGGAGGAAGATCAGAAACTCGCGTTGCAGGTGCCCGCCGATATCGCAACATGGTGCCCCGGCTATACAAGCGGATCCCTGCCCGAGCGGCGGGCATTCTGGGCGGGGCTGTTGTCGGCGCTGGCCAAGCACGAAAGCACCTGGAACCCCCGCGCCAGCGGCGGCGGTGGACGGTGGATCGGGCTGACGCAGATCGCGCCTTCGACAGCGCGGCAGTACGGCTGCGATGCGCGGTCCGCCTCGGCGCTGAAGGACGGGGCTGAAAACCTTGCCTGTGCGGTCGAGATCATGGCCGACAATGTGGCGGCGGACGGATTGGTGGCCGGGGGCGGAAACCGTGGGCTTGGGCGCGACTGGGCGCCGTTCCGCAAGGCATCCAAGCGCGCCGACATGTCATCGTGGCTGCGCCAGCAAAGCTATTGTCAGGCAGATGTCGTCAGGACCAAAGCGCGCGCGCCCGCCGAAAGGGATGCCGCGTCATCTGAACGAGGCTGACCTTGGGGGCATGATCCCCGCCAAGCGCCAGCGTGGCCGCTTTCAACACCGCGATCCCCTCTTCCGACCGCGCAGGTAGCCGTGCGGGCGGGATCGGGTGGCCCACGGTCAGCCGATAGGGCTGGCGGTGCTTGTTCAGCACCTCGTGGAAAAGGGTGATATCGCGCAATGTCGGGTGGATGTGGTCGAAAAGATAGAACAGGGTGGAGTTACGCGCCCGGATATTGATCGGGATCACGGGCAAGTCGAACTTTCGCGCCAGCATCGCCGCTGATGCCATCCAGGGGCGTTCATGCAGCGAAAGGCCAATACGCTTGGCAAGTCGTCCGGATGGAAAGATGACGCCCATTCGCCCCGCATCAATCGCTTGCCGGGTGAATTCCATCGTCGCACGGGTCTTTTCATGGCTGCGCAATTCCTTGCGCCATTCCACTGGCGCAATGACATCCGCCATTTGTGGCAGAACCCGCAAGATATCGCGATTGGCATAGAAAAAGAGGTCGGGCCGCAAGGGCGCCACGGCATGCCAAAGGATGATGCCGTCGGCAATACCGGTCGGATGGTTTGCCACGATCAACGCAGGGCCATTGCGTGGAATGTGATCAAGCCCTGTCACCTGCAGATCCCGGGCGATCAGGTCGCCGACCGTGCGCATGATGGTG
This sequence comes from Rhodobacterales bacterium, assembly GCA_038251625.1. Lineage (GTDB taxonomy): Bacteria > Pseudomonadota > Alphaproteobacteria > Rhodobacterales > Rhodobacteraceae > JBBQXK01. The sequence goes on along the minus strand of JBBSBE010000002.1, from coordinate 85,773 downwards.
GCGGTGTCGGCCTCGCGCAGCGAACCGGCAAGCGCCACCGTGCTTTCATAGCCAAGCAGGCCCATCAGTAGCCGCAATGCCGCACGGTCGCGCGGTGTGCCCGAAAAGAGCCATGGCGCGCGTTCGGCAATCAGAGGGTCCAGTCGATCCTTCATGGCCGATCTTTCATCACGCTGTGGTTACAAGCCGATGACAGTCGGGAAACGCACCGATCGGACTGCAGGTTCCCGCCGGTCCGGTGTTGGTGGAAAAGTGCGCGCGTCTTGTTCCTCTGGTGCTTGAGGCCCGGCATTCGCGACACCGCAGCCCTGAAGGCCTTCATCCGGGCAGGGCTGCGCAGGTTTGGATGGCCGATGGTGCGTGGTCGCTATCGCCGCGCTTTTGGGACGCGGGGAAACCGTCCATTCAAATGTGTGTGCGACGCCTTATCGCGGCCGCAGATGCCGGGCGATATCCGTCAGCGCGTCGCGTTGGCGATCGGACAGTTTGCCGCCGCCCGACATCGCAACCGCGTTCAGCACCTTCATCAGGGGATCCAGCATGGTGGCCCCGCCAAGCCGGTAGAGCCGCTTTGACAACCGTTCGACCGCGGCCACGGGGCCATTCGACTGGGTCACCAGCCAATGGCCGAGGATCATGATTTCTTCGGCCTTGTCCGCGGGCACGTCCAGATGGTCGTGCAAGGCCAGGCGCAGCGCCTTTTTCTGCTCCGCGCCCGGCATGCTGTCGAGCTCAATAAACGCCACCCCGATCGCGCCGACGGCAAGTTCCGGCTTGTCGATGCCTTCAACCGGATGGGTATTGGCTTTGCGTTGAAATCCGAATCTGCGCGCTGCGTTCAACACATCGGCAGCCGCACCGGCAAGTTCGGTGGCGACGTGGCCGGCAGAGCGGGCGCGATACATCCAGAATACTGCTGCTGCAATTGCCCCGGCCACCATGATCAGAAACGGCATTGGCAACACCCGCTAACAAAAACTGTCACAAGCTTATGAGCGCCGTTGCAATTGTCAACGGAAGAGAGGGTCAGCCCAGCATCCTTCCTGCCATTTCGCCCAGATCACGGCTGAGGTTTGGTGAGGCGAGGATGCGCCGCAATTCGCCCCGCACCAAGTCTTGCCGGTCGGCATCGTAGCGGCGGAACGTTTCGAATGCGGTGGACATTCGGGCGGCGGTTTGAGGGTTCAGGGGGTCAAGTTTCAGCAGCCAGCCCGCCATCAGGCGATAGCTTGCCCCATCCGGATGGTGGAAGCCTGCATGATTGGCGCTGAGCGCCCCGATGACAGAGCGGAAGCGGTTTGGGTTCTTCCAGTCAAAGGCGGGATGCGCTGTCAGACGTTCCACCGTGGCGGCGGTGGCTTCCGGGGCCGCAAACGCGACTTGCAGGGTAAACCACTTGTCCATCACCAGACGGTCAGCGGACCAGCGCGCTTCGAACGTGGCAATCTCGGGTTGACCCTTTCCGATTTCCAGCAGACAGGCGAGCGCCCCCTGTTCCTCGGTCATGTTGTTTGCCGCGTGGTAGGACAGCGATGCCGCGCGGCCTTCATCAAGCCGCGACACAAGGCCGAGGGCCGCAAGACGCAGCGCCCGACGCCCGGCGGCACGCGCCTCGGGCGTGAAGGGGCCGGGTTCGGCGAGGCTGTCGATCAGCGCGGGTAGGCCCGGCGCCAGGCGCTTTGCCAGCGCATCGGCCAGACGCCCCCGGGCGTTGTGGATCGCGGCAGGGTCGGGCACATGGCCCGCCGCAGCGAGGGTGGCTGCCATATCATCCTCGCCCGGCAGGCGCAGGCAAAGCGCGCGGAACGCGGGGTCCAGCGCTTCGTCGAACGCGACCCGTGCCAGCGCCTCCAGCCAGTCCGGCCCCGGCGCCGCGCCGTTCGTGACCATCTGCGACAGAAGATCCTTGGCAAGCGCGCGCCCCGCCTCCCATTTGTTGAACGGGTCGGTGTCATGGGCCAGAAGGAACGCGCGTTCCTCGGGGCTGACCGTACGGTCCAGGATCACGGGTGCTGAAAACCCCCGCAGGATCGACGGAACGGGCCGGCTGGCGAGGCCATCGAACGTGAACGATTGTTCCGCCCCTGTCATCTCAAGCACCGTCGTCGGCAGCACCTCGTCGCCGTTGGGGTTCAGAAGGCCAACGGCAATGGGGATCACCTTCGGTGCCTTTTCGGGCTGGCCGGGGGTCGGCGGGTTTTCCTGCCGGAATGTCAGGGTATAGCGGCCGTCCGCCCAATCCTCCGCCACATGCAGGCGCGGGGTGCCGGCCTCTGAATACCAGCGCTTGAATTGGGTAAGATCGCGGCCCGTTGCATCTTCAAAGACAGTCAGCCAGTTCTCGATCGTCGCCGCCTGCCCGTCGTGGCGCTGGAAGTAAAGGTCTAGCGCGGCGCTGTAGCCATCCTCGCCGACCAACCGCTTGAGCATGCCGATAAGTTCGGCGCCTTTCTCATAGACGGTGGCGGTGTAGAAGTTGTTGATCTCGATAAAGCTTTCGGGCCGGACGGGATGCGCCAACGGCCCTGCATCCTCGCGGAACTGGCGCGCGCGCAAAGCCAGCACATCCTCGATGCGCTTGACCGCGTGGCTGCGCATGTCGCCCGAAAATTGCTGATCGCGAAAGACGGTCAGCCCCTCTTTCAGGCAAAGCTGGAACCAGTCGCGGCAGGTGATGCGGTTGCCGGTCCAATTGTGGAAGTATTCATGCGCCACGATTGCCTCGATCCGCCCGAAATCGTCATCCGTCGCGGTTTCGGGCAGGGCCAGCACGTATTTCGAGTTGAAGATGTTCAGCCCCTTGTTCTCCATCGCACCCATGTTGAAATCGTCGACGGCAACGATGTTGAACACATCCAGATCGTATTCACGCCCATAGGTGGTCTCGTCCCAGCGCATGGAACGGATCAGGCTGTCCATCGCATAGGCGCAGCGCGCCTCATCCCCGGGGCGGACCCAGATGCCAAGCTGCACGGGGCGGCCGGATGCGGTGGTGAAATCGGCGCGGTGCGCCAGCAGATCGCCTGCGACCAACGCAAATAGATAGGCGGGCTTGGGCCAGGGATCGTCCCACTCTGCCCAGCCCGGCCCCTGCCCCACCGGATTGCCGTTGGACAACAGCACCGGCAGGTCGCTTTCGATACGCACATGAAAGGGCGCCATCACATCGGGGCGGTCGGGGTAGTAGGTGATGCGGCGAAAGCCTTCTGCCTCGCACTGCGTGCAATACATGCCGTTCGACATGTAGAGCCCTTCGAGCGCGGTATTGGCGGCGGGGTCGATCTCGACCTCCGTCTCCAGTGTGAAGCCGCCCGCAGGCAAAGTGCCCGCCGCAAGGGTCAGCCCTGTCCTGTCCGGCTGCACGTCACGCGCGCGCCCGTCCACTGCCAGCCGCAACAGACGGGGCCCCTCTCCATCGAGGTGCAAGGGATGCGGCCCGGGCGCGACTGCCGGGTTCGGCACGAAAGTGATGTTGGCCACCACCCGTGTGGTCGATGGCGACAGGCGGAAAGTCAGCGCCACCCGCTCGACCGTCCACGGAAACGGCGTGTAGTCGGACAGGAAAACGGGCGCGGGCGACGTATCGGGCATCGGGTGATCCTTCCTGCGACAGGCCTGCCAGATTAGCGCCGTCGTGCGCCGCCGCAATCACCCTTTGACCTTTTCACGGCGGGATGGGCCGATACGCCCGCTGGCGGCTCAGGCAAAAAGCCGCGCGTGTTCCTGCAGGGCAAAGCGGTCCGTCATCCCGGCCACATAGTCGGCCACGATACGGGCAAGGCCGGTTTCGCCATCTGCAGCCGTCACATCAAGGTGCCATTCGGCGGGCAAAAGCTCGGGTCGCGCCATGAAGAGGGGGAAGAGGTCTTCAATGACCTGCGTCACACGCGCACGTTCCTTCATCACGGAGGGCGCGCGGTACATGCGGGTAAAGAGAAAGCTGCGGATTGCTTTCAGTTCCTGATAAAGCGGCTTGGAAAAACGAATTACCGTTGCCTCCATCGCCCGGATTTCCTCGACAGACCGTGGCTGCGCGGCCTCGAGCCGGCCTTGTGCCACCGCTATCACATCCTCGACCATCCGCCCGAACACGCGGCGCAGCGCCTCGTGCCGACGGCGCATCATGTCCAGCCCGGGGTAAAGGGCGTCTACCTCTTCAAAGGCGGGGCCTGTGACGGGCAGTTCCATGAGGTCGGCTTCATCAAAAAGGCCAGACCGCAGGCCATCGTGCAGATCGTGATGGGAATAGGCCACGTCGTCGGCAATGGCGGCCACCTGCGCCTCGACCGAGGCGAAGGTATTCAGTTCCAGATCCCATTCGGCATTGGCCTCTGCCAGCGCATAGGGGATCGTATCGCCGTGCTTTGGGTCGGCCAGAGGGCCGGTGACCGGGCCATTGTGCTTGGCAATCCCCTCCAGCGCTTCCCATGTCAGGTTCAGCCCGTCGAAATCTGCATAGTGGCGTTCGAGCCGCGTGACGATGCGGATGGCCTGCGCGTTGTGGTCAAACCCGCCGTATGGGGCCATCAAAGCCTGCAAGGCATCCTCGCCTGTATGGCCAAACGGGGTGTGCCCAAGGTCATGCGCCAGCGCAATCGCCTCGGCCAGATCGGTGTTGAGCCCGAGGACGGATGCCAGCGTGCGCGCCACCTGCGCCACCTCGATCGAATGCGTGAGGCGGGTGCGAAAATAATCGCCTTCGTGTTCCACGAACACCTGCGTCTTGTGTTTCAGGCGACGGAAGGCTGAGGAATGGATGATCCGGTCACGATCCCGCTGAAAGGGTGACCGGAAGGTCGACACTTTCTCGGGCCAGCGCCGCCCGCGCGAGGCTTCCGGTTGGCAGGCGAAGGGGGCAAGCATCGGAGCGTCCTTGTGCCGGGGGGGCCTGCCCCATATATTAGTCAGGCGATGGATTGCCCACCGGGAACGCCCCATGAACCTGACCTTGCCCTCCGATGCCACCCACCCCAAAGTGACCGACCGCGCCTATGCGCGGCTGGCCGAGATCGCCGAGGCGACCGGTGAAGTGAAGGCCCTGCGTGTGGCGGTTGAGGGCGGCGGATGTTCGGGGTTTCAGTACGACATCAAGCTTGACGACGCACAGGGCGACGATCTGGTGCTGGAAAAAGATGGCCAGACGGTGCTGGTGGATGCCGTTTCGCTGCCCTTTCTGCAAAACGCCGTGATCGACTTTTCCGAGGAACTTATCGGCGCGCGCTTCGTGATCCAGAACCCCAACGCAACATCTTCCTGCGGCTGCGGCACGTCATTCTCGGTCTAGCCCTCTTCGGGTAGCGAGACCGGTACGGGCGTATAGGCAAGCGCCTTGGCTGGCGCTGTGCGCTCTTCTTCACACGCGCCCCGCGCTTCGGCACGCGCCATCAGGGCGGGCCAGGGCGAGGTTGGATCGTCGGCACCGGGGCATCCTTCCGATCCCGGGCGGACTGCACAAACCGCTTCCAACATGCGGATTGCGCGGATCGTTGGGCAGATGATACTGGCCTCGAATTCCGCTTTGGGAAAAGCCGTTGCGCCGGTCCGGTCCACGGCGTCAACATTGCGCCGGTCGAGCGCGTCCCAGGAGGTTCGGTTGAAGGTATCGAGCCATGCAAGCGAGGATGCCGCGTGGTTGGTGTAAAACACGCCATTCACGATATAGCTGCGCACTTCATCGATCCGGTCGAGCGCGACCGTCTGATAGTTGATGCCGCGGTCCAGGAGAAACGCATAGCGCAGCCATGTGTCGCCGTCATAAGGCGCCAAAGCGAAAAGGTGCGCATATCGCGTCTCAACCTCTTTGATGGGAACTGGCGTGTCATCGGCTGCCGACTGGAGGTAAAGCGCATCGACGTACGCGCCGATCGTGAAGACATTTCCGGGGTTAAAATCAGCCTCAGTCCTCAGGCGTGGGATTTCCATGCTGAGGACCTTCCGCGTGGCGGGCCCTACCCCTTGCTTACCTAGCATCGAATCGAGCATCTGGGCGGCCCTCAAATCCAGCTCGCCCGCGTTTTGCATCGCCTTGAGCGCGGCAATCGTCTCGTCCGTTGGCATCAGCCCGGAGAGCACATGTTCGCGCCTTGCACCATCAAGAATCGGGCTGGAGAATGCGGCAAGACGGGGGAAAGCGGCTTGGTGATCCTGCCGGGAGGAGGAGGCGTTGAAAATGAGGTCGAGCCCGCAAAGATTGGTCGAGTAGTCCGCGACATCGGCAATCTTTCCGGCCCAAGTCTGGCACGCGTTTTCCCCCCAGCCGGGCGGGCCACCCCATGCGGGCGTCATGCCGCCTGCCGCAAGAAGAAGCGTGTGGCGGTTCGGGGCAAGCGGCATGATCCGAGCAAACTCCCGGTCGATGGCACGGGTGTCGCCACTGGTACGGGCAGCAAGGATCATAAGGTCGGAAGCCGGCAACAGCGACGGATCCTCGGCGATGGCCGCCTTTGCCAAGGCACGCGCTTCGGCATGAAGGGACGACATCCGTTCCCGCGCTTCGGGATAGACACTGCGGATCGGGGCCGTTCCCCGCATTGCCCATCCCAACGACAACACATGCCATCCGCGTGCGACCATGGCGTGTGCATCGCCCGGATGTGCGGCCAGAAGAACCGCGCTGGCAGCGCCCACGTCTGGATGCGAGGTGTCAAAGGCGGAAAAGGCACCCCGCTGCGCAGTGGCATCGGGCGCGCGGGTCGCGGCGAGCGCGGCTTCTGCATTCCCCGCGCGGATCAACGCCGTCACATCGGCGCGGGTATCGGCCTTTGCAGGAATGCCTGTGAAGATGGCAAGGGCGATCAGGACGGTCAGGCGCATGGGAAACCTTGCGTGCTTTGGTTGAGTGGGTGCAAAGATGGTCGCACCGGAAGGCGACTGAAATGTGGCAATCCGGGACGTCCTATTGGTGGAATTCAATCCGGCCGAAAGCCGTGCTTTACGTCGTGCGGCAGCGCGCTATTTACGCCGCAGTGCGGAAAATAGGGGCGGTCCATGTCGATATCTCTGATCCTCGGCTCCGGGCCCGTGGTGGTGGAGGCGCGCGCCTGGCCGCGCAGCGCCTTTGACCGGATTGTTGCGATCAATAACGCCCATGCCGTGCGGCCCGATTGGGACGAGACGATTTACCCCCATGATTTTCCACCCGCCCGCCGCCCCATGCCGGGACCGGGCCAGCGGTTGGTGACAGAAGACGATTTTGTGCCGGTGCAGAATCGCTTTGGCGGGTTTCTGTACGCGGGTGGGACGATGGCCTTTACCGCCGGGTACTGGGCTTTGGGCGCACATGCGCCGCGCGTAATCGCGATGATGGGCTGTGACATGCACTATCCCGGGCATGGTGCCACGCATTTCTACGGTACCGGCGCGCCGGATCCGCTGCGCCCCGATATCAGCCTGCGGTCGTTGGCGGCAAAATCGGCCCGGTTGATGGTAATGGCAGCGATGGAGGGATGCGCCACGGTCAACCTGTCGTCCGGTCCCTCGCGGTTGGTGTTTCCCCGCGCCACGGTGCGTGGCCTTGGTGGCTGCCGCCCCCTGCCCTTTGACGCGGCACAGGCCGGGGCAGCCATCGCACGTGAGGCGGCGCTGGGATATGTGGTGCCTTCGGGGCGGTACTGGGACGAAGCCGCGCGGTTCGACGTGGCCGAGGTGGACGCGCTCGATGCCCTGTGGCTGGCGGCCGCGCGCGTACCTCTTGCCCGCAGCGCCTGACTTGCCCCGTCGCCCGCTTCGGGCCTAGATGGGCGCCATGAAGATCGCGAGTTACAATATCAACGGCATCAAGGCCCGCATTGACGCCCTTCCCCGCTGGCTGGCGACCGAAGGGACGGATGCCGATGTGATCTGCCTGCAAGAGATCAAGTCGCAGGACGACGGGTTCCCCCGTGCCCTGTTCGAGGACTTGGGCTACCGCGTCGAAACGCATGGTCAGAAAGGGTTCAACGGCGTCGCTATCCTGTCAAAGCTACCGCTCGAGGATGTGGCGCGCGGACTGCCGGGGGATGACGCCGACGAACAGGCGCGATGGATCGAGGCGACGGTCGTGGGCGATGTGGCGGTGCGGGTTGTGGGGCTATACCTGCCCAACGGCAACCCGGCGCCGGGGCCGAAGTACGATTACAAACTGGCCTGGATGGCACGGATGGAGGCGCGTGTGGCAGCCCTGCTGACCACTGAAGAGCCGTTGGTCTTTGCGGGCGATTACAACGTGATCCCGCAGGCAGAGGATGCCGCAAAGCCGGAAGCCTGGGTGACGGACGCGCTTTACCTGCCGGAAAGCCGGGGGGCGTTTCGCCGCCTGCTGTATCTGGGGCTGACAGATGCGTTTCGCACATTCGACGCCGCACCGGGGCGCTATACGTTCTGGGACTATCAGGCCAATGCGTTCGAGCGGAACAACGGCATCCGCATCGACCATCTGTTGCTGAGCCCGCAGGCTGCCGACAGGCTGACAGGCGCAGGTATCGACAAGGCCGTGCGGGCGGGCGACAAGCCATCCGATCATGTGCCGGTCTGGGTGACACTTGACGCCTGAGGGCCGAGACGCGCTGCCAGCGTCGCGCGTTTCATGTTATGAAGGCCGCCCCAAGACCTTATTCAGACGTCACGTCGTGGCCGTAAAGCCAGTCGAGCCGACGGAGCGCCATCCCCGGCGCCACGGCCCCCATCACACGCATCCCGGCTTGCGCGATCCCTGCGATGGGCGCGCGCAGGTGATAGACGCGCGCGTTGCGGTTGGCGGCTTCCACAACGCGCGCAGCGCGGCCCACGCGCATGGCCTGATACGCCGCAAGCCCCGCTTCCGGCGCCTCTGAACCGGCAAGGCTTGCAGCCAGTACCCAGGCATCCTCGAGGGCAAGATTGGCGCCTTGGGCAAGGAAAGGAAGCGTGGGGTGCGCGGCATCGCCAAGGATCGCAACCCGGCCACCGCTCTGCCATGCGCGTGCAACGGGATGCCGGAACAGGCCCCAGAGGCCAACGTCGGCCACCGCTTCCAACCACGTTCGGATGCGGGGCGAAAACCCCTCGAACGCGAGCCGCAGGTCCATCGGATCGTCGCGCAAGGACCAGCTTTCCTCGGCCCACCGCGCACGCTCTTCCACAGCGACGATGTTGCGCATCGCGCCGCCGCGCAGAGGGTAGCTAACCAGATGCCGCCCGGGGCCCATGTGCACCTCGGCCACCGGTGGCGCGCCCGGGTGTTCCGGGATCGTTGCGCGCCAGGCAACCTGATGGGTAAAGAAGGGCGCAACGGTGCCGTTGATCGCAGCGCGCACCTTGGAATGCAGCCCGTCGGCGCCGATCAGAAGATCGGTCACAATCTCGGCCCCGGTGGTCAATCGCAGCTTCGGTCGCTGGCCCGCAAGGTCCACGCTTTCGATACGGTGCAACAGGCGCAACTCGACGCCTGCATCGCGCGCGCCCTGCAAAAGCAGCGAGATCAGATCGGCGCGGTGAAGAAAGCGGTATTCGGCGGAGGGCCGCAAGCCGCCGAGATCCAGCCGCAGAACCTGGTCGCCGGAGGGGCCGTCGCGCAACTCGACCGCCTCTGCCCGCAAACCCGAAGCCGACAGTTCAGCCCCCAGCTCAAGCGCACGCAGCACCGCCGCCCCGTTTGGGCTGATTTGCAAGCCCGCGCCCACTTCGCGGATTGCATCGGACTGTTCTAGCACGGTGACCGAAGCGCCGCGCATGGCCAGCGCACGGGCGACCGCAAGCCCCGCGACGCCTGCGCCGACGACGGTGATCTCGGCCCCGATAAGGCTCATCCTTCCCCCCCCGGAAAAGCAAACGCCGGACCACGACGGGCCCGGCGCAGACATCAGGACTGCCGCATGGATCAATCCTCGCGGTGCACCCGTTCGCGCCGTTCGTGCCGTTCCTGCGCTTCCAGCGTCATCGTGGCAATCGGGCGCGCATCCAGCCGCTTGAGGCTGATCGGCTCACCCGTCGCTTCACAGTAGCCGTATTCCCCGCTTTCGATCCGCCGCAACGCCGCATCGATCTTGGACACCAGCTTGCGCTGACGGTCGCGGGTGCGAAGTTCCAGCGCCCGGTCCGTTTCTTCCGACGCGCGGTCGGTGATATCGGGCACATTGCGCGCGCTGCCTTGAAGGTTGTCAATCGTCTCTGCCGACTGGTCGAGCAGTTCCTGCTTCCAGACCAGAAGCTTGCGCCGGAAGTATTCCAGCTGCCGGCCATTCATGAAGGGTTCGTTCTCGGCCGGGCGGTAATCGTCGGAAAGAAAGACTTCGGCTTTCATGGCTTCTCTCTCCTTATCGCCGGACCGGGCCGACAGCGTGGCATGTTCCATGGCGCGCTCCTGTTGGGCGGGTTCCTAGCCCAAGGCGGATCGAATGTCACTAGCGGTTGCGACAAAATCGGACGTGGGCTAGGGAAGCATGAACATCTCCCTCTAGCCGCGTTGTACCGCCGATGAAATTCGCCTCGACCGAACGCTATGTGGCACCACCGGAACTGACGATAGCGGTCAATGCCGCCGTCGCGCTGGAACGCCCGCTTCTGGTGAAGGGGGAACCGGGAACCGGCAAGACCGAACTTGCACGTCAGGTTGCCGCTGCGTTGGGCCTGCCGCTGATGGAATGGCATGTGAAATCGACCACCAAGGCGCAGCAGGGCCTTTACGAATACGATGCCGTCAGCCGCCTGCGCGACAGCCAGTTGGGCGAGGCGCGGGTTCATGACGTGAAGAACTATATCCGCAAGGGCAAGCTTTGGCAGGCGTTCGAGGCGACGGGTCGTGTGGTCCTGCTGATCGACGAAATCGACAAGGCGGATATCGAGTTTCCGAACGATCTGTTGCAGGAACTCGACCGGATGGAATTCTACGTGTACGAGACGGGCGAGACTGTGCGGGCGCAGCAACGCCCCGTGGTGATCATCACGTCGAACAACGAAAAGGACCTGCCCGACGCGTTCCTGCGCCGGTGCTTTTTCCACTACATCCGGTTTCCGGATATCGACACGCTGCGGGCCATCGTGGCTGTGCATTTTCCGGGCATCAAGGACGCGCTTCTGACCGCCGCGCTGACCCAGTTTCTGGAGATCCGCGAAACGCCGGGCCTGAAGAAGAAGCCGTCCACCAGCGAAGTGCTGGACTGGCTCAAGCTTTTGCTTGCCGAAGATCTGAGCCCCGAGGATCTGCGCCGTGACGCCAAGAGCGCGCTGCCGAAGTTGCACGGCGCACTTTTGAAGAACGAGCAGGATGTGCACCTGTTCGAGCGGCTGGCCTTCATGGCCCGTGCGGGTCGCTAACGCGCCTGTGGCGGGCGGTTGTAGCGGATGAACGGCGTTTTCACCCCCACCTGATCGTAAAGCATCCGACCTTTGTAGTTGAACTCTTGTGTCAGCCAGTAGACCGCAGGCGCCCCTTCTGCATCCGCCGCCGCATAGACAGCCTCGATCAGCGCGCGCGCGGTCCCTTTGCCGCGGGCCGCCGGGGCGGTGTAGAGATCCTGCAGGTAGCATGTATTCTCGATCTTCCAGCAGTGCCGGTGAAAGAGGTAGTGGACGAGGCCTATCGGTCCGCTGCCATCATCGGCCACGAGGCCGCGAAATTCGCCGGGGTCACCAGAGGTCAGCCGTGCGAAGGTGCTGGCGTAGACGGCATCGGGAACGCGCGTTTCATAATAGTTCAGATACCCCGTCCAGAGGCCGCGCCAAGCGGGTTCGTCGCCGGCCGTGAGCGGGCGGATGGCAAGGGGGCTGGCAGGGTCTGACATCGGGCGCTCCATCTTTGCATCCGCACACAACGGCAAGACGTGGCATGGCGCAAGGCGGCCATTTTGGTTTAGGGACTTCGGCTAACCACTTTTCATTGCGCAGAGAATCGGTCGGATCATTGTTTCGGCCCGCGCAACACAGTTGGATCAAAACCCGACCAATACCATCACGCAATGTTTCATATTTCTGGATGACTGAAACACGGTGCGAGGCAGGCACCGTAAATCTGGCGGCTGACACCGAGCCAACCGCTAGCGGTCGATTCGCCACAACGCGGGGTTTGCAGTTTTGTTGACACAGACCTGCCACATTCTGGACACTGATCGCCTGCCTGTCTGCCTGGCATAATGACCGCCCATTGAACGGACCCTAGATGACTCCCAGCGCAGCCTCTTCGGCTTCGGCAGACAGTGCTGTTTCCGGTGGGGGCCGGCCTTTCGTGCGTCGTCTGATCGTTCTTGCGGGTATGATGCTTACCGCCTGCATGCCGACCGCCGGGGCGGATGTATCCAAGGCGCGCGAAAGCGCGGTCATCAGCGCGGCCGGGCGCTTGCCAGACCCGATCGGGCCGCTTGCACAGGCTGCCCCGGTGCAATCGGAGCCCGGCAACAGCGCCCTTGCCGCCGATTTCATGGAGCTTAGTTTCGGCATGGAAAGCGGGCGGCGGCTGCCCGCGTTTTCGCGTTTCGAAGGCTCCGTTACGGTGCGGCTGGCAGGCCAGGTGCCGCAAAGCGCCGCGACCGAATTTGCCCGCCTGTCCGATCGGATGCGGCGAGAGGCCGGTGTTTCGCTGACCGAGCGGGCCAGCGGGCCTGCATCGATCACCATCGAATTTCTGCCGCGCGCACGGATCCGGGAAACATATGCCAACGTGGCCTGCTTCGTCGCGCCACGCGTTTCGAACTGGGCCGAGTTCCGTGCCAGCCGGGATACGCCGATTGCCGACTGGACCACACTTGTGGTGCGCGAACGGCTGGCGATCTTCATCCCGTCGGACGGCGCGGCGCAGGAAGTGCGCGATTGTCTGCACGAGGAACTGGCGCAGGCGCTCGGTCCGCTGAACGATCTTTATCGGCTTTCGGATTCCGTCTTCAACGACGACAACTTCCATACCACGCTGACCGGCTTTGACATGCTGATGTTGCGCGCAACCTATGCGCCGGAACTGCGCGCCGGGATGTCGCCTTCGGAGGTGGCCGCGCGGTTGCCGGCTATTTTCGCCCGTATCCATCCGCAAGGCGTCGGCGGCGGGCGCGCGAGTTTCGGGCCAACGCCCCGCATCTGGATCAACAGCATCGAAACAGCACTTGGGCAAGGCCGCGGGCGCCTTCAGCGCGAAGAGGCGGCGCGGTTCGCCTTGGCACAGGCGCGGGCGGCGGGTTGGCGGGACGGAAGGCTGGGCCTGAGCCTTTTTGCCCTTGGGCGACTGACGCTGTCATCCGACCCCGATACCGCCCTGCCCGCTTTGGCAGAGGCGCGGAAGGTCTATCTCGGGCTACCGGGCGGACGGACCCAAGCGGCACATGTCGAAATGCAGCTTGCGGCCTATGCCCTAAGCCAGGGGGATCAGACGCGGGCCCTTGCATTGGTCAATGCCGCGATGCCGGTGGCGCAGGCGTCCGAGAATGCGGCCCTTTCGGCCACGTTGATGTTGATGAAGGCCGAGGCGCTGCAGGCGCAAGGCCACGCGCCGGAGGCGGCGGCGCTGCGCCTCGACAGCCGGGGTTGGGCGCGTTATGGCTTTGGCGGCGACAGCGAGGTGCGGGCGCGCGAGGCTGAAATCGCCCTGCTGGCGCGGCGCCGGGGCTGACGCGCAACCGGGCTTCCATTGGCCCGCAACGGGGGCTGCAGCATGTTCGTTCTGGGTGGCATGATTATGGGCGGCGTAACCGGTGCCCTTGTGGCGCTGCGGCGTGGTGGCAAGGCGCTGGATGCCATGCAATATGCCGCAGGTTACGGCATCGCCTTCGGGCTGGTGGGGATGGTGATCACCATCGCGCTGAACCGGATGGCCTGACCAAAGATGTTTCTGCCCTTCTTCCAGATATTGCGGCAAACCGGGGTTCCGGTTTCCTTGCGCGAATATCTTGGGTTTCTGGAAGGAATGGCGGCGGGCCTTGTGACCTACGATACCGACGGTTTCTATCACCTCGCGCGGACCGTGATGGTCAAGGACGAGCGGCACCTCGACCGTTTTGACCGTGCCTTTGCAGAGGCCTTCGGCGGGATCGAGGCGATCACTGATACGGCCGTGCTGGAGGCGATGGACCTGCCCGCCGAATGGCTTGAAAAGCTGATGGAGCAGCATCTGACCGACGAGGAACGCGCGGCGATCCAGTCGTTGGGCGGGTTCGAGCAACTGATGGACACGCTGCGCAAGCGACTGGAGGAACAGAAGGGCCGCCATCAGGGCGGATCGAAGTGGATCGGTACGGCTGGCACCTCGCCGTTTGGCGCCTATGGCACAAACCCCGAAGGTGTGCGGATCGGGCAGGAAAAGGGTCGCAATGACAGTGCTGTCAAGGTGTGGGACCGGCGCGATTTCCGCAATCTTGATGATAGGGTTGAACTTGGAACCCGCAATATCAAGGTGGCGCTGCGCCGCCTGCGGCGATGGGCGCGCGACGGTGCCGCAGAAGAGCTGGACCTTGACGGGACGATCCGCGCCACCGCCGATCACGGCTGGCTTGACGTCCAAACGCGGCCCGAGCGGCGGAATGCGGTAAAGGTTCTGCTGTTTCTGGATGTCGGGGGCAGCATGGACCCCTTCGTGCGGGTTGTGGAAGAACTTTTCAGCGCGGCGAAATCAGAGTTTCGGCATCTGGAACACTACTACTTTCACAACTGCCTTTACGAAGGTGTCTGGAAAGACAACCGCCGCCGTTGGGATGCGCAGACCCCGACATGGGATCTGCTGCGCAGCCATGGCGCCGACTGGAAGGCCATATTCGTGGGTGACGCGGCGATGAGCCCCTACGAAATTCTGCAACCCGGCGGGGCAAATGAGCATTGGAACGCCGAGGCGGGCCAAGTCTGGTTGTCGCGGGCGCGCGCGCAATGGCCCGGGCATCTATGGATCAATCCGACGCCCGAGCGTTTCTGGGATCACAGCCATTCGACCCGCCTGATCCGTGGCATCTTCGAGGACCGCATGGTGCCGATGACGCTGGAAGGGATAGCCGCAGGCACGCGCTTGCTGGGCCGATAGAGCGCGCGCGCCGCAGCCTGTGCGGCAGGGCGCGTTCCGGGTCAGACGCGCTTGCGGCGCAGGAAAGCCAGACCGCCCAGAGCCGCCAGCAACAGCCCACCTGCAGCCGGGATGGGAACGGCGGCCGTATCGAGATAGACATTTTTCAGAATCGCGCCCTGATTGTCGGCGCCTGCGTCCGCGAAGCTGAGGCTGCCCGCAGTCGTGGTCACGAAGTTCTTGAACACGGTTCCGAACTGTGATGAGCCGCCGTACACGAAGTCGTCCTGCCCGATGGTGAAGGTGTAGCTGAACGACCCCAGCGAAATCGTCACCGTATCGTCCCCTGCCCCGCGCTTGTTCCCCGACATTGCGAAGGCCAGCGTATACCGACCCGGAGCGAACACCTGAGTGGTAGAGAACACTCCCGCGTTGTTGGTCGAGCCATCCAGATCGACGCAGTTCGCAAACCCGCTGCACAGACTGCCGTAGTCCGAGGTACTTGCCAGCAAGTCCACGCTGCCATCGCTGATCTGCCAGTTCCCGCCAAAATCCGCGGAAGTCGCGTTCAGTTTCGTATCGGCGCCATAGGCAAAATCATCATAGAACACGTTCGCCGCATGCACGGGCGACGCAAAGAGCGCTGCAAGCACGGCGGCACCACGAAACATCCTGAAACCGGATAGACTCATCACTCATTCTCCTGAAGCGGGCGCGGTCGGTACCATGCCACCAAGTTGCCGTAAAGCTGCCACGTTCGGGGGTTGACGCGTCGATCCATTGTCATGGGCCTGACAGCGCACATATCTACCCAATGATGAACTTTTCGACCCATTCGACAGCCGGCGCGTCCAGATCATGCTGAAGCTGACACCCATCCTTCTTGCCATCGCCTATGCGATTGGAATGTATTATTTTTCAGCCTGGCGTACGGGCCGGATGCTTGATGCGCAATCCCGCCCGCTGACCGACCGGCGCTTGCTGGCGCTGGCCGGACGGATGGCGGCGGCGCTGAACCTGCCAGAGGTTCGTGTGCATGTCTTCGAGATCGAGCCAGTCAACGGCCTTGCGGCACCGGACGGGCGGATTTTCCTGACGCGCGGGTTCCTGCAGAGATACGACGCGGGTCAGGTGTCTGCCGAAGAACTGGCCAGCGTGATCGCGCATGAACTGGGGCATGTGGCACTGGGGCACAGCAAGCGCCGCATGATCGACATGACGGGGCAGAACGCCGTTTTCATGGCGTTGGCGGCGTTGCTGTCGCGGTTCATCCCGGGCGTGGGGGTGCTGGTGGCAAACATGGTCACCTCGGCGCTTGGTGCCGGTCTTTCGCGCAAGGCCGAGCACGAGGCGGACGCCTACGCCTCGGCGCTGCTTGTCAAGGCGGGGATTGGAACGGAGCCGCAGAAATCGCTTTTTCGCAAGCTCGACGCCTTGGTTGCGACGGGCGGAGGGGCGGTGCCGATCTGGTTGCGCAGTCATCCAAAGACGGAGGAACGTATCCGTCTGATCGAGGCACGCGAAGCGCGGTGGGATCAGGGCTGAGCCTTTGCAAGACGCGTCAGTCGCGCGCGTTTCAGCAGTGCCCTCAGGACAACCGGCGTTCCCGCCATCGCTTCGGCACGGGCCCGCACACGTTCCAATGCCCGGCCTGAGGCGACGGGGTGATGCGACCACAGTTCCCACAAAAGGCCGTCGGGGTCACGGCGGTCGAGCCCCTCGCCCGCCAGCACTCCGCGTGGAAAGTCGGCCGCGTTCCAGGTGACGATGGCATCTGCACTGCCCGCGATTGCGGTGGCCAGTACGTGGGTATCATCGGGGTCCGGCAGCTGGAGGCGCGCCTCGATCCCCTGCGCGGGGGGAACCAGCGCCTTTGGGAACGCCGCCAGCATCGCGGCGATGGGCGGGGCCGCGTCGTTGCCATGCCGAAGGGCGGCGCGGCGCCATTCCTCCACAATGCGGGCGGACCAAAGCGGGGTGTAGAGGCCCTCCGCCGCGACCTCGAGCAGGCAATCGCGCACGACGGGCGGCACCAGCACGCAAGCGTCCAGAACTGCTTTCACCCGTCGAGCCGGAAGAAGAGGGATTTGAGATACCCCGTTTCGGCCAGTTGCGGCAGCACCGGATGGTCGGGGCCTGCCTGCCCGGTGTGGATAAGTTGGCCCCGCCGCCCGCCACGTCCGATCCCGCGCGCGCTGGCGTTGCGAAAGGATGTAAGGTCAGCGGCATGCGAGCAGGAGCAAAGCACCAGATAGCCACCGGGCGTGACCAGTGGCGCCGCAAGGCGGGCAAGCCGTTCATAAGCGCGCAGCCCCGCCTCCAACGCCGGCTTGGCGGGTGCGAATGCGGGCGGGTCACAGACGACAAGATCAAAGCGCGCGCCGTCTGTACCCAACGCCTCAAGCACCGCAAAGGCATCGCCCTGACGGGTGGCAAACCGCGCGCCTGCGCCCATCGCAGCGGCGCCAGCCTCGGCCAGCGCAAGCGCCGGGGCCGATCCATCGACGCCCAACGCCTCGGTAGCGCCTGCTGCAAGGGTCGCAAGCCCGAACCCGCCGACATGACAGAAGACATCCAGAACACGCGCGCCGCGCGCAAGCGAGGCGGCAAAAGCGTGATTGGGCCGCTGGTCGTAGAAAAGGCCGGTCTTCTGGCCGCCCATCAGGTCTGCCATGTAGGTGGCGCCATTCATTGGCACGGGGATCGGGCCGTCCAGCGCGCCTTGCAGGATGATCGTTTCCTCGGGCAGTCCCTCCAGCGCGCGCGCGCGGCCTGCGCCGTTTTTGAGGACTGTGGTGACACCCGTCACCGCGACCAATGCTTCGCACAGCGCGTCAAGATGCGTCTCGGCCCAGGCGGCATTGGGTTGGATGACGGCTGCATCGCCAAAGCGGTCGATCACCACGCCGGGCAGGTCGTCCGCCTCGGCGTGGACAAGCCGGTAGTAGGGCGCGTCGTAGATCCGCACGCGCAAGGCCAGCGCACGGGCAAGGCGGTGGGCGAACCACGCCACATCAACCACCGCATCGGGATCGGCATCGAGCATGCGCGCCACAATCTTTGACGCGGGGTTGACCGTCACAAGGCCCATGGGCCGCCGGTCGGCATCTTCGAGCACGGCAAGCGTGCCGGGTGCCAGCGACGCAGTACGGCGGTCCAGGACCAACTCGTCCGCATAGACCCATGGAAAGCCATGACGGATGGCGCGCGCTTCGGCCTTGGGGCGCAAGCGGACGATCGGGCGATCGGACATGGAAAGGGAGGCACTCATGCCCCCCCTCTAGCGTTTTCATGGCGGGCCGGAAAGCCCCGCCCGATCAGAGCGAAAGCTGGACAGCGCGTGTCGCGTTCAGCACCGTGATTGCGCCGGGGGCGCCGGTCCCGCGCGACACCTGCGGCGCGGTCGATCCATCGGCACGCTTTGACAACTCGCGACGGATCACCTGGCTCAGGTTTTCGATGATCACCACGCGCTGCGAGCGCCCGGCCTGTTCTTCCGCCAATGCCTTGCGACCGCCCGAGGCCTTCACGTCGGCGATGACATAACGCGGACCCTCAAGAATGGCGCCGGTCTGCGCGTCGCGTACCGTAAGGTTGAACCGCACAGAGTGCACCCCGCCGAAGGTGAAGCGGGTCTTTTCGGTCAGTGCGTGGAAGCGCTTGACCTCAACCTCCACGATCACGGCAGGGCCTTTCCGCATGCCGCTGGTTCCAAACCCGACCGCTTCCGAAAAGATCTGTTTGACCTGCGCGTAGCGATCGCCCCGTTCCTCGCCGCGCCAGACGATATCGGCCAAGGGATAATAGGCATTCGCCTCTGACACGACCAGATCGCGCGGTACGGTGACGCGGACTTCCTGCACGTCGTATTGCGGCGTGAGGATCGCGGAGTTGGGTGGCGCCTCGCTTACCGCGACAAGTCCAACGGACGTGCCGCCTGTCGCGCGCGAAACCGGCTGCCCACCCGCACAGGCGCCAAGAGCCAGCGCGGATGCCAAGGCAAGTGCGATGTTCAAGCTACGCATATCCATCCCTCCAGGGCGTTCTGCCCATGTTTTTACGGGAAAAGAAGTGCGGACAGATTGTGGCCTAAATGAGAAAGCCCCAGACATTTTCCGGGGCTTTCATGCAACACTGGAAACAATCATGCGCCAGAGGGCTGATCACATAGCCTTTTGGGCGACGGTCGGGTGCAGAAGGCGGCGCAAAGTGGCCATTGCGCGGCGCGTCATTGCGGCCAGCGTTTCGGCCCGCAGGCGACGTGCTTCAATCTCGATTGCGTTGATGTTGAGGGGTTCGTTGTGATTTTGGTCAGAGCGGTTCATTTGGTCATCCTTTTCGGGTTGCGACCTCTGCCCGCCTGACATGTGCCGTCGCGCCGACGTCTTGTAGCCATGCTATCGGCAAGGCGAGAATGCATTTACTGCATGGCTGGGCGGGTACGTGCGGCGGCTGTTTGGCGAATGGATGCCGTCATCAAAGAACTGCCGGGCCCATGCCCTTGACGTCGTCCTGCCGCGCCCGTGGAAAGGCAACCGGATCTCAAAAGTACGAGGGTACTTGGCCCGCCGCTTGTCGTGTTAGCGCTAACGGGCTATAGTTCTGTCAATCTCCACCGCAATGCCGGGAGGCTTCCATGACACTGCACCCCACCATCGCCCGCGTGACCGACCGCATCCGTGCCCGGTCGGAAGGGCCGCGCTCGGCCTATCTTGACCGGATGGCCCGGGCGGCGGCGCAGGGACCGGCGCGGGCGCATCTGAGTTGTGGCAATCAGGCCCATGCCTATGCGGCGATGGGGCAAGACAAGGATACGCTCGCAGTTGCCCGGGCGCCCAACATCGGAATCGTGACGGCCTACAACGATATGCTTTCGGCGCATCAGCCCTATGAAAGCTTCCCTGCCCTGATCCGCGCGGCAGCCCGCAAAGTGGGTGCGACGGCGCAGGTGGCAGGCGGTGTGCCCGCGATGTGCGATGGCGTCACGCAAGGCCAGGTGGGGATGGAGCTGTCGCTCTTTTCCCGCGATGTGATCGCGCTTGCGGCCGGGGTGGCGCTTTCGCACAACACCTTCGACGCCGCGCTCTTTCTTGGGGTCTGCGACAAGATCGTCCCGGGGCTTGTGATCGCCGCTGCCACGTTCAGCCATATTCCCGCGGTTTTCGTGCCAGCAGGGCCGATGCCATCAGGGCTGCCGAATGATGAGAAAAGTCGCGTCCGCAATGCCTATGCCGAGGGCAAGGCCAGCCGAGACGAACTTATGGCGGCAGAGATGGCCAGCTACCACGGGCCGGGAACATGCACCTTCTACGGCACCGCCAACACAAACCAGATGCTGATGGAGTTCATGGGGTTGCATCTGCCCGGCGCAAGCTTCGTGAACCCGGGCACCCCTTTGCGCGACGCGCTTACCGTTGCCGCCGTCGAACGCGCCGCTGCTATCACGGCGCTTGGCAACGATTTTCGGCCAGCGGGCGAGGTGCTGGACGAGCGCGCGTTCGTCAACGGCCTTGTGGGGTTGATGGCCACCGGCGGCTCGACAAACCTGGTGTTGCATATGCCCGCCATGGCACGGGCCGCCGGGATCATCCTTGATCTCGAGGATTTCTCCGACATCTCGGATTGCGTGCCTCTGATGGCCAAGGTCTATCCCAACGGCCTTGCCGACGTGAACCACTTCCACGCCGCCGGGGGCCTTCAGTATCTGATCGGGCAGCTTCTGGACGCGGGCCTTCTGCACCCCGACGCAAAGACCGTGGCAGGTGAAGGCCTTGCGCATTACCGGCAGGAACCCACCCTCGCGGGCGGCAAGCTTGGCTGGCAGGACGGCCCGCGCCAGACGCTGAACGACAAGATCGTGCGGCCCGCCGCAACGCCTTTTGCGGCCTCTGGCGGGCTGAAACAACTGTCCGGCAATCTGGGCCGGGCTGTGATCAAGGTCTCTGCCGTTGCCCCCGAGCGTCACGTGATCGAGGCGCCGGTGCGGATCTTCCACGATCAGGATGCGGTGAAGCGCGCATTCAAGGCGGGCGAGTTCACCACTGACACGATCGTTGTGGTGCGCTTCCAGGGGCCGCAGGCCAACGGAATGCCTGAACTGCATTCGCTGACCCCCACGCTTTCGGTTCTACAGGATCGCGGTCTGAAGGTTGCGCTTGTCACCGATGGCCGGATGTCGGGTGCCAGTGGAAAGGTGCCGGCGGCCATCCATGTCTCGCCCGAGGCGGCCTGCGGTGGCCCCATCGCGCGGCTCAGGGACGGCGATATCCTGCGGCTTGATGCGGTGGCGGGCACGCTGACCGTGCTCGCGCCCGATTTTGATGCACGCACCCCCGTCACCGCTGATCTTTCGGCCAACGAGCATGGTATAGGGCGCGAGCTTTTCGCAGCTTTCCGTCGCAACGTCTGTGCCTCGGATCACGGGGCGGCGTTGGTGGTCTGAGTCTGGATTTGCCGTTTCTTCTCTGCCTAAGTATCCCCGCCGGAGGCTTCCACAGTTCCTGCCCGCGCCAGCCCTAAGGACAGACCCTATGACCCCCGCAGACCAATCCGCTGCCGCCCTTGCCATCTGCCGTCTGGCGCCTGTCGTTCCTGTGCTGGTGGTCGAGGACGTGGCCCATGCCGGTCCACTGGCGCGCGCCCTCGTGAAGGGCGGCCTGCCCGCGCTCGAAGTCACGCTGCGCACACCCGCGGCCCTTGATGCGATCCGCGCGATGGCCGAGGTTGAGGGGGGCGTTGTTGGCGCCGGAACATTGCTGACGCCTGCGGATGTGAAAGCGGCCAAGGCGGCGGGTGCCCGCTTCGGGGTATCGCCGGGCGCGACCGAACGCATCCTTGACGCCTGTGCCGAACATGAGCTGCCACTTCTGCCCGGTGCCGCCACCGCATCTGAAATCATGGCGCTGCTCGAAAAGGGCTACACCGTGCAAAAGTTCTTTCCGGCCGAGCAGGCTGGTGGTGCCGCATACCTCAAGTCCATCGGGTCGCCCCTGCCGCAGGTGAAATTTTGCCCGACGGGTGGGATTACCCTCGCCAAGGCGCGAGATTACCTCGCATTGCCGAACATCCTTTGCGTCGGTGGCTCATGGGTCGCGCCGAAGGCAGCGATGGCGGCAGGTGACTGGGCGGCAATCACGTCTCTGGCGGCTGAAGCGGCGGGCCTGCGCTGATCCGCCCTGCCCGCCCACCCCGGCGCTTGGCCGGGGGCGCCGCAGCGCGCCCCTCATGCAGAACCTGCGTCATCGGATGGTCCGGTGCAGCCGCGCCGTACCGCGCCAGAAGCCGCAGGATGCGGGGCGCGGCGGGATCGTCGGGGGCAAGGCTCAGCGCCCAGTCCATAAAGACAGAGCGGCATTCACCAAGCGTGATGCCATCAATCTGGTAGCTTTCGCGCATCAGTCCCTTGGGGTCGTCTTCATCGCGGGCCATCTGGTGCCTCCGTTTGCGGCATGCTTGCGTCAATCACTGCCGCTGCCGCCTCCACCGCCGCCGAAAGCCGGGCGGAAAGCGACATAAGGCTCGTTTCCCCCGTTTCCCGCAACAAAAAGGCGCGCCCTGCCTCGCCCAACGTCTGCGGGTCGAGCGGGCGATCTGTCAAAAGCCGCGATGCTTCCTGCAGGCGCCAGCACAGACGGTGGGCGGCCAGAAGAACATCTTCTTCCTCCCCCGTCAAAAGCCCCGCGCGCACGCCATGGCGCAACTGTGCCTCGGTGCGGCGCGCAGGCTGACCCGCGCGCAAGGCGCAGGATTGCGCGAAAAGGGCAATGTCCAGCAAGCGACCGGGCCCGAGCTTCGCCTCCCATGGCCCCTCTGGCCCCTTGGCCGTGAACAACCGCGCGCGCATGGCAGCCGTATCCGCCATCACGGTCGTGCCCTTCCCCTTTTCGCCAAGGACGGCGCGGCGGATGCCCTCGATCTCTGACACCAGATCTGGCGTGCCGGCCAAAACGCGTGCGCGGGTCAGCGCAAGGTGTTCCCACGTCCAGGCTTCTGTCCGCTGATAGCTCGCAAAGGCCGCAATCGATGTGGCCACCGGTCCCTGCCGTCCGGAGGGGCGCAGGCGCATGTCCACCTCATAAAGCCGCCCTGCGGCGGTCGGGGCGGCGAGGGCCGTTACCAGTGCCTGCGTCAGCCGGGCGAAATAGGCCCGCGCGGCCAGCGGTTTGGGCCCCGTGCTCGTGTCTTGGCCATCGGGATCATAAATGACGATCAGGTCGAGGTCGGACAGCGCGTTCAACCGCCCTGCCCCGAGGCTGCCCATCCCGACCACCGCAGCCCCCCGGCCCGGCGGCGGGCCGTGCCGCGCAGAAAACGCATCCCCCACGACGGGCCAGACACCGCGCACCACAGCCTCGGCCAGATCGGCATAGTGTTTGCCCGCCTCGAATGCGTCGATCAGCCCGCGCAGGTGATGGACGCCGATCCGGAAATGCCATTCCCGCGCCCAACGCCTCGCGGCATCCAGGCGGCGTTCGTAATCCGCTTCAGTCTCCATTGCCGCGGCAAGCAACGCTGCAAGGGCTGCGGCACCCGGCCAGGGCGCAAAGAAGCTGCCACCGATCACAGCGTCGAACACATCGGCATTGCGCGCAAGGTGCCGTGCAAGGGGGGGCGCCGTTGCCGCGATATCGACGATCAGGTCAACAAGCGTCGGATTTGCCTCGAACAGCGCAAAAAGCTGCACACCGGCCGGCAGCCCAGCAAGAAAGCCGTCGAACGCCGCCAGCGCCTCATCCGGGTTTGCGGCGCGGGCTAGCCGTTGCAGGATCACCGGCTTCAGGCGCGCAAAAATCGCGACCGCCCGTTCCGACCGGAGGGCCGCATAGCCCGGCCACCGATCCATCACCGCGCGCGCGGCGGTGCTGATGGGCGGCGCGGGCTCGGCCTCGGTGGGTGCAAAGAAGCCACCCGTCAACGCTTCAACCCGAGCGAGCCGCGCATGCAGGGCCACCCTGAACGTGGCCGTATCGGCCGCGCCGCAGAGCCTTGCAATCCTATCCATCCCATCGGCCGAGGCGGGCATCGCGTGGGTCTGCGCATCATTGACCATCTGCAAGCGATGCTCCACTTCGCGGTGCGCGGCATAGTGGGCAGCCAGTTCTTCCGCTTCCGGCTTCGCAACCCATCCTTTTGTCGCCAATGCCTTCAGCGCACCAAGCGTTGTGCGGTCCCGCAGTGCAGGATCGCGACCGCCCGCGATCAATTGGCGGGTCTGGGTGAAGAACTCGATTTCGCGGATACCACCCTGCCCCAGCTTCAGATCGTGCCCCTCGACCACCAGCGCGCCGTGCAGTTTGCGGTGATCGCGGATGCGCAGACGCATGGCATGTGCGTCCTCGATCGCCGCGAAATCGAGGTGCCTGCGCCAGACGAAGGGCGTCAGCGTGGCCAGAAAGCGCGCGCCCGCCGCAAGATCCCCCGCGCAGGGCCGGGCCTTGATGTAGGCGGCACGTTCCCACGTCCGCCCGGCGCTCTCATAGTATTGCTCGGCTGCGCTGAGCGACAGGCAGACGGGCGTAACTGCAGCATCAGGGCGCAGGCGCAAATCGGTTCGGAAGACATAGCCTTCTGCGGTCCGATCCGACAAAAGCGCGCAGATGCGGCGGGTGACGCGGACGAAAGCCGCGCGCGCCTCTGCCTCGACACCGGGATAGAGGGCATCATCGTAAAGGCACACAAGATCGATGTCGGAGGAGTAGTTCAGCTCCCCTGCCCCCATCTTGCCCATCGCCAGCACCACGAACCCCGCCCCCGTGGCCGCGTCGGCGGGCGTCGCACCCGGCAGCCGCCCGCGCGCAATCTCATCCCCCACATAGGCGGTTACCGCACGGGCAAGGGCCGCATCCGCCAGTCGTGTCAGCGCGCCCGTGACGGCGCCAAGGCTCCAGACGCCACCCAGATCGGCCAGCGCCACAAGGGCAGCCACACGCCGCTTGGCCACGCGCAGCGCATCGGCCAGCTTGTCAGGCGCGATCTCGGGCAAGGGCTGAAGCAGGGTTGCGAGCGCCGTTTCAGGCGCGAGCGTCAGCGCCACGCGCAGCCACGGTGCCTCGCGCGCGAAGACGCCTTTCAGAAACGGGCTGCCCCCCGCCGCCCCGGCAATGATTGCGCGTGTCTCCGCTGGCAGTTCGGCGAAATCCGCCGCCGCCTCGGCGCCCGCTTCGGGATCGTAGGCAATGGGCGCGCGGGTCAGTCGAGCGGCAAAAGGAAAAAGCGTCATGGCGGCAGAGTGGGCGTACCGCGTGGTGCGGTCAATCACACGCTTGCGGCCGTACGTCCGCCCGCCGATGATCCCGGAGATGGAGGTGCCCTGATGAGCCAAAGCCTTGCCCGCGTCAAAGCCGCCCTGGCCGCAGCGGGGGTCGATGCCCCGCCGGTGGAGATGGACGCCGAGACACGTACTGCCGAACAGGCCGCCGCTGCTGTGGGGTGCGCGCTTGATCAGATCGTCAAATCGATCCTCTTTGCTGCTGCCAATGAACGACTGTACCTTTTCCTGACGGCAGGGGGAAACCGGGTGGATGCAGCCGCTGCATCCCACATTGCGGGCGAAGCATTGGGCCGTGCGGATGCAACCGTCGTGCGACGAGTTACGGGGTTTGCGATTGGTGGTGTGGCCCCCATCGGCCATCTGACGCCCCTTCCTGTGTGGCTTGATCCGCGGCTGATGGACTTCAGCACCGTCTGGGCCGCTGCTGGCACTCCGCGCCATGTCTTTCCCATCGGGCCCTCAATCCTTTTGCGGATCACCGGCGCGACACTGGCAAAATTCACCGCGCCACGGGCGATGTAAAAATGTTTAACATGCCCTCTTGATATGTGCCTCAGCGTTTCCGATCTTGGATGATGTGAAAGCACTAAACATCAACCCTGGAGAACGCCCCATGAGCACCGCTTACTCACCTTCCGCCACTGGCGGTGTCGGCCACTGGTTCCGGCGTGCCGAAGGCTGGCTTGACGACCGTGGCCGCCCGGCATGGATCATCGCAATGATCCTTGGTTTCGTCTTCGTCTGGCCTGTCGGCCTTGGCCTTCTTGCCTACATGATCTGGAGCAAACGCATGTTCAGCCGTTCCTGCAGCAACCGCCGCCATCACGAAAGCCACCTTGCCATGCACGGGGCGATGCGTTCCAGCGGCAACACGGCCTTTGACGCCTATAAGGAAGAGACGATCCGCCGCCTGCAGGACGAGCAGGAAGCCTTCGAGGCATTTCTTCAGCGTCTGCGCGACGCAAAGGACAAGAAGGAATTCGACGCGTTCATGGATGACCGTGCGCAGGCCAACAAGGCCGCCGATAGCGCCTCTGCCGACATCGGCGGCACTGAGCCCCCCCGCGCCGGCAGCTATTGATCCTGCCTCGGGCCGACCCCACTTGCGGGGTCGGCCTCCCTTTATCAGACGGACGCATCCCGATGTTTTCCACTGCGCTGCCCGATCCCGACCGCCACGCCGCCTTTTACGCCGGCGTGCCCACCAAGCGCGCGATGGCATGGGTGGTCGATGCTGTCCTGACAGCGTTTCTGGCCTTCGTGGTTGTCCTGATGACTGCACTTATCGGCCTCTTCGTCCTCTTGCCGCTTTATTTGGTGATAAACTTTGCCTATCGGGCGATCACGCTGTCCGCATGGTCCGCGACACCCGGCATGGCGCTGATGGGTATCGAGTTGCGGGCGGTCGATGGGGGGCGGTTTTCGCCCCTTGATGCGGTCCTTCATACCGGTGCCTTCTTGGTCACTGCGGCCTTCATCCTGCCACATCTGGCGTCCATGGTTCTGATGCTGACCACCCCGCGCGGACAGGGCCTGCCAGACCTCCTCCTTGGCACGGCGGCGATCAACAGACCCGGCCGCGTGTGACACCCCAAGAGATTGGGGCCAAAACCCCGCTTGGCGGCAGGCGAAGGCCTTGCTAGTCTTGCCGGATCATAGCCGGTTCCTCAATGCGCCACACGCTTCCCCTCGCCCCGCAGTTCTATGTGACGGCGCCCCAGCCCTGCCCCTATCTTGAGGGGCGGATGGAGCGGAAGTTGTTCACCGCACTGCAGGGCGAGCATGCGCAAAAACTGAATGACACGCTGTCGAAGCAGGGGTTTCGGCGCAGCCAGAATGTGCTTTACCGCCCGTCCTGCGCGGAATGTTCGGCGTGCCTGTCCGCCCGCATCCGGGTTGCCGATTTCGCACCTTCGCGCACACAGCGGCGCATCCTTCGCAAGAATACGAGCCTGCGGCGCAACGCGACCAGCCCCTGGGCCACCGAAGAACAGTTCGCCCTCTTCCGCCGGTACCTCGATGATCGCCACGCGACTGGCGGCATGGCCGATATGGATATCTTCGAGTTTGCCGCGATGATCGAGGAAACACCGATCCGGAGCCGGGTGATCGAATACACGCGTCCTGCCGAGGCGGGTGAGACCGGGCGCCCGCTGGCGGCTGTCTGCCTGACGGATGTGTTCGATGACGGGCTGAGCATGGTCTATTCGTTCTACGATCCTGCGCTCAATGCACGCAGCCTTGGCACGCAGCTTATCCTCGATCATGTGGATATCGCGCGCGAGGCCGGGTTGCCGTACGTCTATCTGGGTTATTGGGTGCCCGGCAGCCGCAAGATGGGGTACAAGGCGGGCTTCACAGCGCTGGAGATCTACAAGGGCGGACGCTGGCAGGATATCGGGGATCCGGCCGACCACCGTGCCGAACTTCACCCCCTGTCGGTCGACCCCATTGCCGAACAGGTTGCCCGGATCAGCCTGCCCGACGGGCGCAGCGCCCGCGATCCGGCCCGCAGCCCCGGGTGACACGCCGCATTGCGACGGTGGCACTTGTGGTGCCCGACTACGACAGTGCGATTGCCTTCTACGTTGGGCAGCTTGGGTTTGACCTTTTGCAGGACGTGGATCAGGGCACGAAACGCTGGGTTCGCGTGGCCCCACCCGGCGGCGGCACTGCACTTTTACTGGCGCGCGCGGAAGGCACCGCGCAAGCCGCGTCAACCGGCAACCAGACCGGCGGCCGCGTGGGATTTTTCCTTGAAACCGACGATTTCGACCGCGACCATCGCGCCATGCTGGCCGCCGGCGTGACGTTCGAGGAAGACCCGCGCCACGAACCCTATGGCATCGTGGCCGTCTGGCGCGATCCGTTCGGCAACCGGTGGGACCTCTTGCAACTGCGCTAGCGCAGGAGGTTCGGCACGATTGTCACCACGTCCGGGAAGACCCACAAAAGCCCCAGCATCACCACCTGCAACCCGACGAATGGAATGATGCCGCGATAGATGTGCCCTGTCGTCACCTCAGGCGGCGCAACGCCGCGAAGGTAGAAGAGGGCAAAGCCGAAGGGTGGCGTCAGGAACGAGGTTTGCAGGTTCACCGTGATCATGATGGTGACCCATGACGGGTCCATCGTGCCGCCATAGATCACCGGCCCCACGATGGGCACGACGATGTAGATGATCTCTAGGAAATCGAGAAAGAAGCCAAGTATGAAGAGGATTATCATCACGATGATGAAGGCCGTGGCTTCGTTGTCGAAGCTGCGCAGGAACGCCTGGATGTAGTGTTCGCCCCCAAACGAAATCAGCACAAGATTCAGGATCTGGCTGCCAATGAGGATGGAGAACACCATCGAGGTGATCTTTGCGGTCTCGCGCACCACCGATGTCAGCACGCGCTCGCGGAACAGCACCCAGCAGGCAAAAAGGATGCCGAACATCGCGAAGCTGTAGGTGAACTGTGCAAGGACGAAGGCGATCCATTGTTCGGTCGTGGTTTCGCCGATGCCGACGCGCAGGTCGAAATTGCCGCCGATCAGTAACATGATGACGATGGCAAAGGCCGACCCGATGATGATCCTTGCGCCGAGACGGCCTTCAGGCCCGCGATCCTTGAGCTTGCGGTAGGCCGCAAGCAGGATTGCGCCGCCTGCACCAAGCGCGGCCGCAGGTGTGGGGTTGGTGATGCCGCCAAGGATCGAGCCCAGAACGGCCACGACCAGCACAAGCGGCGGGAAGACGACCCGGATCAGTTCGTTCCTCCCGAGCATGCCCGCGGCTTTCCATCCGCCCACGACCACCATGGCGATCGGCAAGAGCAGGATCAGAAAGGAGGTGCCGGACGTCATGAGCGGCCCAATCAGGGCGGCATCGAGCACCACGCCCAGAAGGCAGCCCCCAAGGCCGATCCAGAGCGGGCGATGGTCTGCCATCGGCGCCACACCGCGCGCCGTCGTCAGCACAAGCGCTGCCAGCAGGAAGAACGTGGCGACGCCGGTGCCTATCGGCGCCCGTGAGGCCACCATGACCGCCCGCGCCGTTGTAACTTCGTCCGCCGTCAGTGCCTGCGACTGCTGGACGCCGCCCGCAGCCTGAATGGCCGCCTGCTGTGCGACGGCATCATCCCATTTTTCCTGTCCGTGCAATGCGATCATGCTGGCGCGGCACCGGTCGGACACGTTTGTGCGCAAGCTGGCAGTCTGGCCTGCGTCCGAGAAACTGTCGACGATCACCTCTTGCGGGCCGATCAGATTGACCTGTGCCGCGATCAAGAGCCCGCCGATCAATGCGACGGGCACGGTCAGAAACCACGTCGTCGCCTCGCGCCGGGTGATGATCTGCCCGGTGGCGCCCTCCAGCATCACGGCAGGCGCCTTTGACGGATTGGCAAGTGCAAAGCCGAATGCATAAGCCGCATAAAGGAAGGCGAGCAACAAACCCGGCAGGATCGCTGCCTGAAAAAGGGTGCCGACCGACACAACGGCCGCCTGCCCCAGATAAGTCAGCGCATCAGAACACCCCGCCGACTGCGCCCTGATCTCCTGCCCCGCAGCATAAAGATCCCCCGCCATCGTGCCCAGAAGCACGATCACGACCGAAGGTGGGATGATCTGTCCCAACGTGCCCGAAGCCGCAATCACGCCCGTCGCCAGTTGTGGCGAGTAACCGGCCCGCAGCATCGTGGGCAGCGATAGAAGGCCCATCGTTACCACCGTGGCGCCAACGATCCCGGTCGAGGCGGCAAGGAACGCGCCAACCACAACGACCGACACGGCAAGACCACCCGGCAAGGGGCCAAATACGCGCGCCATCGTGGTCAAGAGGTCGTTTGCGATCTTTGACCGCTCCAGCACGATTCCCATCATCACGAACATAAGGACCGCCAGCAACGTCTCGATCGACGCGCCAGCAATGACCCGTTCGTTCATCCTGTTGACGATGAAGGAAAGATTGCGGTCCATCGCCTGTTCCCAGCCACCGGGAAAGATCGGTTCGGCCACGACAGGCAGGTCTGGATAACGGAACGTGGTGATGTCGAATGCGGGGACGCCCTGCCCGATCAAGGCGCCATACGCATCCGATGCGGTGTCTACCGCCTGATGGATCAAAAGCCCCGCAGAATCGAGCGATGCGATGATTGCAAAGGCAAAAATTCCCGCCCCGCCCAACGCGAAAGCCACCGGAAAGCCCGACAGGATTCCCGCCATCAGGCAAAGGAACGTGATGATCAGCCCGATCTCGACGCCGTCCAACCCAAAAATCATCAACGCATCCTAATGTGTCTGGAGTTCGGTGGCGCTGTCGCCCGGGGCGTCGCGGTCGATGTATTTGCCTTCACTCGCGGGGCCTTCACGGAATTCAAGCATCGACCGCCAGAAGAAGGCGCAGCCGTGCAGGAACACCAGCCCGCAGAACGACAGCATCAGAAACTTGAACAGGAAGTATGCGTCAAAACCGTTCGGGGAAAATCCGATGGTTTCCACATTCCAGCGCATGATTTTGGCCTTGCGCAGGATCATTTCCAGGCTTTCAGAGGCCGATACCTTGGGGGTGACCAGACTGCGCCACATGAAATGCCATGCGAAAAGCCATGTAAGTGTCGAGCCCAGCATCATGAAGAAGACCGACCCGAACATGTCGATCGCCTTCTTCGCGCGGAAGCGCACGGCAGAATAGACCAGATCCACCCGAACGTGGCCACCCTGCACGAACGTGTAGGTCACGCAAAGACAGACGATCATGGCATTGTAGAGCTTCAACTCTTCCGACCACCACGACAGATCCTTGGCGAACGAAAAGCCCGGAAGTAGCGGATAGCCAAACGGGGCAAAAGGCCCGAATTCGATGGAGGCGACGCGGAACACGCGCTGCAGAAAGATGATCACGATCTGCTGCAACACCATGATCAGACCGACCCACGCCACGATGCGCCCCAGTCCGTTGGCAAACCCTTCCATTCCGCGCACGATCGCCCAGAGGAACCCGCTGGCGAAAATCCCGGCGACAGTGATCGTCAGAAAGGCGGTGAAGACGACGAAGAAGAACTCTGTCGAGGCGCCGTAATAGACAAAGCGGCCCAACGCCTCGGAGTTCGACCAGTCCAGCCAGAGGCCGGGCTGCGTCAGGGCCCTCAGCACGTTAAGATAGGCAGAGCCAATATTGCCGAAAAACCAACCGATGCCGTCGAGCATCCGATCCCCCCTTTTGCCGTCGCGCCGATTCTTTTGCCAGCGCCATACAGACGCCCCCGGCCCGAAGGCCGGGGGTCGATAGCGATGCTAGGGTCGCTTCTTAAAGTCCGAGGATCCGGTCGCGCTGCTTGGTATAGGCGCCGTCGGATTTCTTCAGCCACGACGAAGACGAGGCCATCGAGGCCATGTAGCTGTCATGGATCTTCTTGAAGATCTCGTCACCCATGTTCTCGTCCAGCGTCTCTTTCGAGGCCTTTCCGAACGCATCCCAAACGTCATCCGGGAATTCGAGCGTCTTGACGCCCGCCGCCTGAAGCCGGATCAACGCCGCAGAGTTGTTGGAAAGGAACTGCGCAAGGTTCCACTGATGCCCTTCACCTGCAGCAATTTCGCAGATTTTCTGCTGCGCAGGGGTCATGCTTTCGAACACTTCGCGGTTGAACGCCAGCGAAAGTCCTGCGCCCGGCTCGTGGAAACCTGCCGTGTAGTAGAACTTGGTGATTTCCTGGAAGCCGGCCTTTTCGTCCGCCCATGGGCCGATCCATTCGGTGCCGTCGATCGCACCCGAGGCAAGAGCCTGATAGACTTCGCCGCCCGGAATGTTCTGGACAGACGCGCCCAGTTTGCCAAGCGCCTTGCCACCAAGGCCCGGCATGCGGAACTTCAGACCGTTGAAATCGGCCGCCGAGGTGATCTCCTTGCGGAACCAGCCGCCCGACTGCGCGCCCGTGTTGCCGCCGAGGAAGGATTTCAGGCCGAAAATCTGGCCAAGCTCATCGTGGAACTCGTGACCGCCGCCGTGATAGTACCAGTTGGCAAGCTCTTGCGCCGTCATGCCCATCGGCACGCAGGTGAAGAAGGCGTAGGCGGGATGCTGGCCAACGAAATAATAGTCGGCGCCATGGTACATGTCGGCCTGACCCGAGGTCACCGCGTCGAACACTTCGAACGCGCCCACAAGCTCGCCCGCGGCCTTGAGGTCCACCGTCAATTGCCCGTCGGTCATGGCGGTGATGACGTCGGCCGCGCGCTGCGCGCTGTCATGCACGCCCGCAAGACCACGGCCCCAAGTCGTGACCAGCGTCAGCGTGCGGTTGCCCTGCGCATACATCGGTGCTGCCAGCGTGCTCGCCGCGGCGGCAGTGGCACCGCCCAAAGCGGCCTTCGTCAGAAATGAACGACGATCCATCAAAACTCCTCCCATGGTTGCCGACAGGCACTGTCGCCCGCCGATCGTTTGACGTGCGCGGCAGATTAGCGATGTCCTTTGCACAAAGAAATACCCAAGCGCCGCAAGGAAGCGTGCTCACGGACATTTTCTTTCGCAGTCGCAATGATGTGGGTGGTGCACCCGACACGATTCGAACGTGTGGCCTCTGCCTTCGGAGGGCAGCGCTCTATCCAGCTGAGCTACGGGTGCCTGCCGTCCCTATAGCCCGCGCCGCACATCCCTGCAACGCGAGAAATCGTCAGGCGAAAAGGTCGTGGCAAAGCTCCAGCGCAGAGACAAGCACGTCCACTTCCGCTTCCGTGTTGTACATTCCAAAGGAGGCGCGGCAGGTGGCCCCCGTTCCAAGGTAGTCAAGAAGCGGCATTGCGCAATGCGTGCCGGCCCGCACCGCAACCCCCCGCTTGTCCAGCACTGTCGAGATGTCATGCGCATGCGCGGCACCGTCGAGGGTGAACGAGAAAATCGCGCCCTTCGTATCGGATTGTCCCTGCACAGTCAGCCAGTTAAGCCCCGACAGGCGATCGCGCGCATAGTCGCGGATCCGGTGTTCATGCGCCGCGATCGCGTCCATCCCGGCGTCCATCATGTATTCCAGCGCCACGCCCATCCCGATCTGCTGCACGATGCCGGGTGTCCCCGCTTCGAACTTCATCGGCGGGTCGTTCCAGGTCACGGTATCGCGCGTCACTTCGCGGATCATGTCGCCGCCGCCAAGGAAGGGTCGCATCTCAGCCATTCTCTCGCGCCGGATGAAGATCGCACCGGAACCGCTTGGCCCATATAGCTTATGGCCCGTAATGGCGTAGAAATCGCAGCCCATGGCCGCCACATCTACGGGCATGTGAACTGCCCCTTGCGAGCCGTCCACAAGCACCGGGACCCCGCGCTCCCGCGCACCCTTGCAGATGGCCGCAACATCCACGACCGTTCCCAGCACGTTGGACATATGCGTTACCGCGACCAATCGCGTACGCGGGCCGATGGCATCAAGCAAGGCCTGGGGGTCAAGATCGCCCTTGGCGTCGCATTCCACCCATTTCAGAACGACCCCCTGCCTTTCCCGCAGGAAATGCCATGGCACGATATTGGCGTGATGCTCCATGATCGACAGCACAATCTCGTCGCCCGGCTGAAAGCGCGGCGCGGCCCAGGCATAGCTGATCAGGTTGATGGCTTCGGTGGTGCCGGTCGTAAAAACGATTTCATCTTCCGAGGGGGCGTTGAGGAAGCGCCGGACGATACCTCGGACGGCCTCATAACGCTCGGTCGCTACATTTGAAAGGTAGTGCAGGCCACGGTGAACGTTGGCATATTCGTGACTATACGCCTCTGTCATTGCGTCGATCACCACGCGCGGTTTCTGCGCCGAGGCCCCGTTATCGAGATACACCAGCGGCTTTCCGTTCACCTCGCGCGATAGGATCGGAAAATCGGCGCGGATGCGGGCGACGTCATACATGGCTCAAACTCCGACAACGGCAGGGATGAAGGGGCCGAGGATCAGCGCAAGCACGAAGCCCATGGCCAGCATCGTGGCGATGATCCCCAGAAACGTGGTGCGGAGCGAACGGAAGCCATGCAGTTCGGCCACGAAATACGTGAGCAGATAGAAATAAATGCCCACGCCCA
The DNA here is from genome assembly GCA_038251625.1 of Rhodobacterales bacterium. Classification (GTDB taxonomy): domain Bacteria; phylum Pseudomonadota; class Alphaproteobacteria; order Rhodobacterales; family Rhodobacteraceae; genus JBBQXK01. The sequence goes on along the minus strand of JBBSBE010000002.1, from coordinate 51,525 downwards.
GAAATCCGATGATCGTGGCCAGCGGGGGCAGGATCACCTGTGCCACCAGTTGCGCGGCCTGCAAGAGCATCAGGATGAACTGCAACCAGACCATCAGGCTGATCGCTTCTGGCAGATGCCCGGTACCGCCACGCGCGGCCCCGATGCGATGAATGGCAACAACGCCCAAAAGCATCGCTCCGCCTTCCAAGGCCGCCATGAACAAGGGATTTCCCAACACCACCGCAAATTCCGCGCGCGTGTCGGGCGGGGAAAGCGAGATGCTCATATGGGTCAGCAGCGCCGAAACCACGGCCATCAGCAACAGTGCGGCCCATCGCGTGCCAGTCGGCAGGTCGATTGCCATGATCGCACGGGCGCCGCCGCGCGGGTCCTGCAACGTCTCGCGCGCCTGGCGCAGCAAGGCAGGCAGCGTCATGTCCATTCGGTCAGTCCTCGTTCAGCCTCGCGCAGGTTGGCGACCCAGAACCCAATGAAGGCCACGAAAGTGACCAGACCCACCGCCGAAAGCTGGACCCCGGGGCCGATAAGCCCCGCGACAAGCCCCGCCAGCAGCATGAGCGGTGCCACTGCATCCAGTGCCCAGAACAGACTGATGCGCGCGGTGTACCAGTTTCCGACGCCGCCAAAGGCTTGGGATGCCAATCGACCGGCGGCGGCCAGCAGATACCAGACCGGGATGGTGGCAAGTAGCGCCAGAGCGCGCCCCAGCAGCTGCGGCGCGACAGGAATATCAGGCTCCTGCGCGGTGACGCGGGCGGCAGATGGCCACTGCGCCACGAAGGCAATGAACAGGAAGGCGAGCAGCAGCATGAATGCGAAGGGTTCGGATCTGCCCCGGTGCAGATGGCGGCGCATAACCCGGGACGGGCGCCACCAGCTTTCTGCGATATCGGCAACAAAAGCCATGTCAGATGCTTTCGTGCCGGGAGAGCCAGCCTTCCAGGCGCGTGCGGATATCGTCGCCGATCGCTTCGTCTTCGATTTCCCCGATCGCCTCGGCCAGAAAAGCCAGCACCAGAAGGGATTTCGCCCGCCCCTCAGGAATACCGCGGGACCGGAGGTAGAAAAGTGCTGTCTCGTCAATCGCCCCGGAGGTAGAGCCATGGCTGCATTTTACATCATCAGCGTAGATCTCAAGCTCGGGCTTGGCCAGAAACTGGCTGTCATCGTCCAGAAGCAGAGATTGGCTGATCTGATAGCCATCCGTCTTCTGCGCGATCTGCTTGACCAGAATCTTGCCCTGAAAGACGCCCGTGGCACCGTTCTTCAGCACCTTCTTGAACACCTGGCGGCTTTCGCAATGGGGCGCGGCATGGCTGACGAATATCGTATCGTCCTGCAGAAAATCCCCGTCGCCCATCGCAGCACCGGCGAGATGCGCCACCGCCTCGGCGCCCGCGAGTTCCACGAATGCCTCATTCCGCGTCAGGCGCCCGTTCGCGGTCAGAGCAAAGGATTTCAGCACCGCGCGCTGTGCCAGACGGGCAAAGACGTGCGTCACCGCGCGGCGTTCGTGATCCCGCCCTTGCGCGCAGATGTGGTGAAAGCGGCCACCTTCCGCGATGTCGATCTCTATCACCTTGTTGAACCGCGCAGCAGCCGGGCCACTTTCCAGAAGCGTCATCTCCGCCCCGGCTTCAACCTTCACGCAGTGATGGAGGATTGCATCCGATTGCGTTGATTCGTGTCGATAAATCAGGGCGACTGGCCGTCTGGCGCGCCCGGTTACGCGGATCAACAGGCCGTCGCTTGCAAAAGCCGTGTTCAAAGCCGCAAAGGGCCGCGCCACGGGCAGCTGTCCCCGCGCCTCGAGCACACCATAAAGATCGCGTGCCCAATGGATATCCGAACGCCAGGCAACAGCCAGCCGTTCGATCTCGACCCCCGCAAGGGCGGGATCGTCGGATTGCGCTGCATCGAAGACGCCATCGACGAACACAAGCTTCAACGGATCCACCGAAGCAAAGACAGGTGGTTCATCGTCATCGTGGAAGATCGCGGCCGCAGGCGCGACCGGGGCGTTCAGCGTTGCCGGGTCCGTATAGCGCCAGTATTCGTCACGTCGCCCCGGCAAACCCATCGCCAACAGTCGCGCCAGCGCCGCCTCGCGTGCAGAAGCCGACCAGCCGCCCCGCTGCAGGTTCAGGTCGGCGATCCGGGCGGCAAGCGCGTCGCCCTTGGCTTGCGGCGCCGCCATCACGCGACCTCCTCAAGAATGCCTGCGTAGCCGTTTGCCTCAACCTCCAGCGCAAGCTCCGGCCCGCCCGATTTCACGATCCGACCGTCGGCCATGATATGCACGACGTCGGGGCGGATATGATCGAGCAGCCGCTGATAGTGGGTGATCACCAGAAAGCCCCGCCCTGCGTCGCGCAGTGCGTTCACGCCATCTGCCACCAGTTTCATGGCATCGACATCAAGGCCACTGTCGGTTTCATCCAGGATGCACATGCGCGGCTCAAGCATGGCCATCTGCAGGATTTCGTTACGCTTCTTCTCGCCGCCGGAAAACCCTACATTGACGGGGCGCTTCATCATTTCGGCGTCGATCTTCAGGCTGGCTGCCTTTGCGCGCACGACTTTCAGGAATTCGCCTGCGCTCATCTCGTCTTCGCCACGTGCCTTGCGCTGCGCATTCACCGCCGTCCGCAGAAAGGTCATGTTGCCCACACCGGGTATTTCCACAGGATACTGAAACGCCAGAAAAAGCCCCGCTGCCGCGCGCTCTTCCGGCTCCATCCCCAGCAATTCCACGCCATCCAACGTGGCCGATCCTTCGGTCACCTCGTAGCCGCCGCGCCCTGCCAGCACATAGGACAGGGTCGATTTACCCGATCCATTCGGCCCCATGATCGCGTGCACGCGCCCAGCCTCGACCGTCAGGTTCAAACCCTTCAGAATCGGCTTGTCTTCTTCCTCAAGTTTCACGTGCAGGTTCTTGATTTCCAGCATTTCTTTTTCCTTCAGATATCATACGGGCCGCATGAACTGCCCGATCACCCAAGCCATCCGATCCACCGGAAAGGCCGTGGGTTGCAACTCGAACCGGGCCATGCGCCCGATCATTTCCACCGGCCGCACCATCGTTTCGGCCCCGTGATAAACCTTGCGGCCCCTGTAATCGTCAAAAAGCGCGACCACCGGGCGGGTGATGCGGAAAATCGTGGTCAGAAGGCAGGCCACACGAAACCGCCCATCAATCAGCACCACATCGGGGTGGCGGAAATCGGCGCGGTCCCAGACGGAAACCGGATAGCCGGGCCAGCGTTTGAGGCTGCCCTTGTCCGCCGGATGCCCCCATTCCTTGGTCGGTCCGACATCGGCATGGTGCAGTGCCAGCACCGCCTGCGGCGGGTTCGCGGCAAACCATCCCTGCATCTGCGCGAACCAGCCTGCATCGCTTTCCACGCTGAACACGTGCTTGCCCGGCAGTGTGCCCGCCAACACCGTAGACCCGCCCGATCCGTATTCAAGAATCGTCTCGGCCCCTTCATAGGCGGAGCGCAACGCCCGGGCCTCGCCCGGTGGCATGGTCAATTCCGGTGCCGTCTCAGCCAAGACGCACCGCCGTGCCAGAGGCCGAAACCATCAGCATGTTCCTGATCACCTGAGAGTAGAGGTCCACCCCCACCACCGCCGTGGCACCGAGCGCCGCCGCCCGTTCTTCCGTCTCGCGCAGAGCCGTGTCGCGCGCCGTGCCCACCTCCTGCTCGCAGGCACCCGAGCGGCCACCAATGATATAGGTGATCGCTGCGGAGATCCCGGAAGAGATATCGCGAAAGATGCTGGTCGCAACGATCGCATCTCCGGTCACGATACGCTTGTATTCGGCGATCGGGCGGCCTTCGATGTTCGGGTTGGTGGTGATCATCGCCTACCCCACCGATCCTTCCAGCGAAATCGCGACCAGCGCCTGCGCCTCCATCGCGAACTCCATCGGCAGGGTTTGCAGCACGTCCTTGACGAAGCCATTGACCACCAGCGCGACGGCCTCTTCCTCGTCCATGCCGCGCGAGCGGCAATAAAAAAGCTGGTCGTCATCTACCTTTGAGGTGGTCGCTTCATGTTCCACGCGCGACGAATTGTTGCGCACCTCGATGTAGGGCACCGTATGCGCACCGCATTTGTCGCCGATCAGCAGGCTGTCACATTGCGTGTAGTTGCGGCTGTTCTTTGCCTTCGGGTGCATCGAGACCAATCCTCGGTAGGTATTCTGCGCCCGCCCCGCCGAAATCCCTTTGGAAACAATGCGAGAGCGGCTGTTCTTTCCAAGATGGATCATCTTGGTCCCGGTATCGGCCTGTTGCGCGTTGTTGGCGATGGCGATGGAATAGAACTCACCCTGCGTATCATCCCCGCGCAGAATGCAGGAGGGGTATTTCCAGGTGATGGCCGATCCGGTTTCCACTTGCGTCCACATCACCTTGGACCGGTCACCACGGCAATCGGCGCGTTTGGTGACAAAGTTGTAGATGCCGCCCTTGCCGTTCTCGTCGCCCGGATACCAGTTCTGGACGGTCGAGTATTTCACCTCTGCATCGTCCAGCAGCACGATCTCCACCACCGCTGCATGCAGCTGCGCGATGTCGCGCTTGGGCGCTGTGCAACCTTCGAGGTAGCTGACATAGGATCCCTTGTCGGCGATGATGAGCGTGCGCTCGAACTGGCCGGTGTTTTCCGCGTTGATGCGGAAATACGTGGAAAGCTCCATCGGGCAGCGCACCCCGGGCGGGATGTAGACGAAGGATCCATCAGAAAAGACCGCCGCATTCAGCGTTGCAAAGAAGTTGTCCGATTGCGGAACGACCGACCCAAGGTACTTTTTCACGAGGTCCGGATGCTCGCGGACAGCTTCGCTGATCGAACAGAAGATCACGCCCGCCTTCGCCAGTTCCGCCTTGAACGTGGTACCCAGGGAAACAGAGTCAAAGACCGCATCAACGGCCACCTTGCGCGGCGCATCCGAGCCTTCAACTCCGGCCAGAAGCATTTGCTCCTTCAGAGGAATCCCCAGCTTTTCGTAGGTGGCCAGAAGCTTTGGATCCACCTCGTCCAGACTTTTGGGCTTGACGTCCATGCTTTTCGGCTTGGCGTAATAGAACTGGTCCTGATAGTCGATCGTCGGATAGTTGATCATCGCCCAGGTCGGCTCGTCCAGTTTTACCCAGCGCCGATAGGCCGCAAGGCGCCAGTCGAGCATCCATTCCGGCTCGGCGTTTTTTGCGCTGATAAGGCGAACGATTTCTTCGCTCAGACCCTTTGGCGCATAGTCCATCTCGATATCGGTGGACCAGCCGTGCTTGTACGCGCCGGACATCGCCTGAACGGTCTCGATTGTCTCGCGGTCCACGCCGTCGCGCACCTCGGTTTCCACGACAGGGGTGTCAAACAGGGCTGTCATCGTCGTCTCCTTCTCCTCAGGCGGCGCGTTCGGCGTGCCTGCGGTACGCTTTCGTCCACGCCTCGGCAAAGCGCAGAACATCCTCTTCGGTCGTCGTGGGACCCAGCGAAATGCGGATCGCCGACCCCGCGTCCCGCTCGCCATATCCCATCGCACGCAGCACACGGCTGGCGCGCACCTTGCCGCTGGAACAGGCAGAACCCGCCGAAACGGCGAACCCTGCCAAATCCATCGCCATCACCTGCGTCTCGCCTTTCCAGCCGGGGGCCATGAGGCAGATGGTGTTAGGCAAGCGCTGCACGCCTTTCCCGACAAAATTAGTCTTGTTCATCCCGGCGGACAATGCCCTTTCTAGAATATTTCTAAGTTCGGCCACCCGGTCCCACACACCATCGGCCAAATCTCGCGTTGCGGCCTCTGCTGCAGCGCCAAAACCGGCGATGCCGATGATGTTCTCTGTCCCCGCGCGGCGCCCCATTTCCTGCCCGCCGCCCCGCATCTGCGCTGCCACATCCAGACCGCGGCGCAGCACCAATGCACCCACGCCCTTGGGCCCACCCAGTTTGTGCGCGGACACAAGCCCCTTCGCGCACCCGAGCCAGTTGAACGCCAGCGGCACCTTGCCAAACGCCTGTGTCAGATCGCTGACCTCCAGCCCATCTGGCAAGGTCTGCATGATCCCGGTCTCGGAATTGGCCAGTTGGAGCGCTGACTGCACCGGACCCACGACAGCAACGCTTCCATCCGCATTTGTCATCAGGGACGGGGCGCACCAGGCCGATACGGCCTCATGCTCAACTTCGGCGCACACCAGGCCGCGCCCTGCACAGGCGAGCGCCGCAGCCTCGGTTGCGCCAGCGGTGAAAACGATGTCCGCGCCTTCTGCCCCCAACGCCGCCGCCACCTGCTCTCTTGCCCGCTCGATCAGGGCTTTGGCGGCCCGCCCTTCGGCATGCACCGAAGACGGGTTTCCCAGCACATCCATCGCCGCAACCATTGCAGCCCGCGCTTCCGCCCGCAGCGGCGTTGTCGCGTTCCAGTCCAGATATACACGCGCCGCCACAACCATCCCCTGATGCTTTGCCCAAATGTCCCGAAATCCAAAGCCGCGCGCCGGTCAGGCCGGATCAGTCCTCGTCCACCACGCGGAAGAGCGCGGGAACAGCAGGGCAAGGCTGCATTTCATTGCGCACCACATCCGACAACCGGGTGGAGTGCAAAAACACATAGACTTGCGCGCTAAGCCCCTCCCACATCCGGTTTGTCAGGCTTTGCGCCCGCGTGCCGGACACGCCACCCGATGCCCCTGCCCCGGTATGCAGCGCGTCGACGGTTTCTTCGACCGCCTGCATGACCTCGCTTACCCGGATCGCATCCGGGCTGCGCGCCAGCTTGTAGCCCCCCCCGGGGCCGCGCACAGCCTCGACCAACCCGGCCCGCCGCAGCTTGACGAAAAGCTGCTCAAGGTAGGGCAAGCTGATATCCTGTCGTTTGGATACTTCAGCCAGCGAAACCAGACCCTCCTGCCCCGCCAGCGCCAGATCCGCCAGAGCTACCATGGCGTAGCGCCCCTTGGTCGAAAGCTTCATCGCCCCCTCCACACCCATCCTGCCATTGACGGCAGGGCCTCTGGCGCTTAACTCACCGGGGTTCACGGGGCTGCGACATCAGGCCCCATTGGTGCTATGTCAGGTGGCGGTCTTTGTCCACGCCTGCCGGCCAGGGAGAGTGGCGAGAGAATGCCCGAAGTTATTTTTGCAGGGCCCGAGGGCCGACTAGAAGGCCGCTACCACCCCCAGAAAGACCGCGACGCCCCGATCGCAATCGTGCTGCATCCGCACCCGCAGTTTGGCGGCACGATGAACAACAAGGTGGTCTATAATCTTCATTATGCCTTCTACAATCTGGGTTTCACCGTGCTGCGGTTCAATTTCCGTGGCGTGGGGCGCAGCCAGGGCGAGTACGATCAGGGCATCGGCGAATTGTCGGATGCGGCCAGTGCGCTCGACTATCTGCAAAGCATGAACCAGAACTCCAAGCATTGCTGGGTCGCGGGCTTTTCCTTCGGCGCGTGGATCGGCATGCAGCTTCTGATGCGGCGGCCAGAGATTACCGGGTTCATCTCGGTCAGCCCGCCGGCCAACATGTACGATTTCAGCTTCCTGGCACCCTGCCCGTCCTCCGGCCTCATCATCAACGGTACTGCCGACAAGGTGGCGCCCCCGAAGGATACGACCGTGCTCGTGAACAAACTGCACGAGCAGAAGGGCATCAAGATCACCCACTCCCAGATCGAGGGGGCGGACCACTTCTTCAAGGACGAGGAGGCACATATGAAACCGATGATCCAGACCGTTTCGGATTATGTGAAGCGCCGCCTGACCGAAGGATCGCGCTGAGATGGCGATGATCGACGAGCTTTGCGACCAGCTCGCGCGCGATGTGCTGGCCGCGATGGACGAGACCGGTGATGAGCGGTTGCACGACAAGATTTCGAAGGTCCTGCTAGACAGTTCTCCCACGACGCAGGAATTCTACCTCAAATCCATCCGCGTGCTTTTGGCCGAACGCCGCGCGCGCGAATTTCTGGATCGTACGCTGAAAGCCAGCCGTGAAGGTGGCAAGGCGCCCGAGGCACCTCGGGTCGCGGACCAGGGTCATTGAGCGAAAGGCTCGACGCGCAGCTTGCGTTCTTGGGCGAAGCAGACCGGCTGAAGGGCGTGCTGCGTGCGACAACCGTTCTGGCTGGTGGGCGGCCCGAAAATTCGGGTGAACACTCCTGGCACCTGGCTCTTTACGCGCTTGTGCTGGCCGATCAGGCTGCAACGGGCGTTGATATCAACCGGGTCATCCGGATGCTACTGATCCACGATCTGGTCGAGATCGATACCGGCGACGTGCCGATCCATTCAGCGGATGGCCAGGCGCATGGCTCGGCCGTGGTTCAGGCCGCCGAAGCGCGCGCGGCAGATCGGATATTCGGCTTGCTGCCCAAGGACATCGGGTCCGATCTTCGCGCTCTCTGGGAAGAATTCGAAGCGGCTGAAACCCCGGACGCCGTTTTCGCGAAGTCGCTCGACCGCGTGCAGCCCGTGATGCAGAACATCGACGCAGGCGGCGGAAGCTGGACCAGCTACAACGTAACGCTTGCGCAACTTGACGCCCGCATCGGTGCCAAGATCGCGCGCGGGGCGCCGGGCCTATGGGCACAGGTGCGGGCGCGCGCGCTTGCGTTCTTTGATACCTGAGAGCGCGTTTCGGTATGCCGTTGCATACCATCTTTCTTCGCGGCACGGTTTCCGCTAGGAAGGCAAGAACCGAATCCCGGCAGCGAAAGGGCCCCCGATGACCAAGATCAAGGTTGAAAACCCCGTGGTCGAACTCGACGGCGACGAAATGACCCGGATCATCTGGGATTTCATCAAGCAGAAACTGATCCTGCCCTACCTCGATATCGACCTGAAATATTATGACCTCTCAATCGAGGTGCGGGACGAGACGAACGACCAGATCACCATCGACAGTGCACATGCGATTGCCAAATACGGCGTGGGCGTGAAATGCGCCACGATCACCGCCGACGAGGGGCGCGTTGAAGAGTTCGGCCTCAAGCAGATGTGGCGCAGCCCCAACGGCACCATCCGCAACATCCTTGGCGGCGTGATCTTCCGTCAACCCATCATCTGCCGCAACGTGCCGCGCCTTGTGCCCGGCTGGACGCAACCGATCGTCGTGGGCCGCCATGCCTTCGGCGACCAGTACCGCGCCACCGATTTCAAGTTTCCCGGCAAGGGCAAACTGTCGATGAAGTTCGTGGGCGACGATGGCACCGTGATCGAGCGTGACGTCTATGATGCGCCATCCTCTGGCGTCTACATGGCGATGTATAATCTGGACGATTCGATCCTCGATTTCGCCCGCGCGTCGCTGAACTATGGCCTCAACCTTGGCTGGCCTGTGTATCTGTCCACCAAAAACACGATCCTCAAGCAGTATGACGGGCGGTTCAAGGAACTGTTCCAGAAGGTCTACGAGGAAGAATTCGAAGCCGAATTCAAGAAAAAAGGCATCCACTACGAACACCGCCTGATCGACGACATGGTGGCAAGTGCCATGAAGTGGTCGGGCGGTTACGTCTGGGCCTGCAAGAACTACGATGGCGACGTGCAATCCGATACGGTGGCACAGGGCTTTGGCTCGCTCGGGCTCATGACTTCGGTCCTGATGACGCCCGATGGCAAGGTGGTCGAGGCGGAAGCCGCGCATGGCACCGTGACGCGCCATTACCGCCAGCACCAGCAGGGCAAGCAGACCTCTACCAACTCGATCGCCTCGATCTATGCGTGGACTGGCGGCCTGAAACACCGCGCCAAGCTCGACAACAACGACGCGCTGATGCGCTTTGCAAGCACGCTGGAACGCGTGACGGTACAGACGGTGGAAGACGGGTTCATGACCAAGGACCTCGCCCTTCTCGTCGGGCCGGATCAGAAATGGCTGACGACGATCGGCTATCTTGAGAAGGTGGACGAGTACCTGAACAAGGCGCTGGCAGGCTGAGACGGGCCTGCCGCAGGTAGGGTGGGTGCACCCACCCTACTTCTCGGGCTTCTTACACAGGCGCTGGACGCCCGTGCTGCGCTGCGGCATCATCTGCCCATGACGGTTTCCCTCGCCCATACACGCCTCGAAGACGCCCAAGGTGTTGCTTATGGGGCGGGCATGTGCGCGTTCGGCGTGCTGATGCTGACGCATCTGGGGTTTGTCACGGGGCAGACTGCGGGCGCGGCAATCCTGATTTCCTATTCCACAGGATGGGCCTTCGGGCCTGTTTTCTTCGCGCTGAACTTGCCCTTTTATTGGTTGGGTTGGCGCCGGTTCGGCACCGTTTTCGTGGTCAAGACGTTCGCCGCGGTGACGATCCTGTCAGGGCTGACGCTTGTGCTGCCCGATCTGGTTTCGTTCGACCGCCTGCATCCGGCAGTGGGCGCGGTGCTTTTCGGCATGATCACCGGTTCGGGCCTGCTTGCGCTGTTCCGTCACGGGGCGAGCCTTGGCGGCATCGGGATCGTCGCTCTCCTTGTGCAGGATCGTTGGGGGTGGCGTGCAGGCTGGGTGCAGCTTGGTTTTGACCTGTGTCTTTTTGCCGTGGCGCTCTTTCTGCGTGATCCCGTGACCGTGGCCTGGTCTGCGCTTGGCGCGCTGGTGCTGAACTTCGTGATCGCAATCAACCACCGTCGTGATCGGTACATCGCGACCTGACCCGTTCCGCCAGCAACACGCGTGTCGAGCGCGAAGGTTTTTTGCTGGAACCGGCGCAGCGCCCGGGCCGGCAGAACGGCCCGGGGTTTATCGACCTGGCCTCTACTGCAGGCGCGCGCGGTCCATATTCACCTTGATCCATCCGGTGGCAACGTCATAGGCGCCGCCGCTCAGCGTGTAGCAGGCGTTTCCGGGCGTCTGGATGCGCACCTCGCGGATTTTCATCCGGCTGTCGATGGTTGCGTTGCGGATGGTTCCGAGGGTCTCACCCTGACGGTCGATCAACGCAAAGCCGTTGAACGCCTGTGTGTTGCCGACGCCGGCGCACCGTCCGGATGCCGCCATAACGCCGACCGGGTTCGAGGTGTTCTTGCGGGTGGTCGCGGTAACCCCGCCGATAGCGCCGCCGCCGACCGGGCCGGGGACCGTCCCGGGGCCTGAGCCCGTACCGCCGCCTGTGGCGCCGCCAGTGGTGCCAACGCTCGCCGTCAGCCCGCCGCCCCTAACAGAGGCCGTTACACCCAAACCCCCACCGCTGCCCGAACCCCCGCCGATCGAGGCTGAAACGCCCAGACCTCCGGTGCTGCCCGTACTGCCGCTGCCCGCGCCGACGCTTGCCGATACGCCACCAGCGCTTGCCGACGTGCCGCCAGAACCACTGTTTCCGCCACAAGACCCGACGCAGCCTTCCGCAAGGCTGCGCCCGCCGACACTTGCCTTAGCGTCAAGGCCGCCGACGCTGGCATCGACATCCGCAAGGGATCTGCCGCCGATGGAAAGCCCACCTGCTTGCGCCCCGTTGGCCCAGATCATTATCGCGGCCGCAAGCGCGACCAGCGCGCCATGCTGCGCCGCCGGGCGCGACATCGCCGTTTTGATAGCAGAAGGCATTGCATGTACGTGATTGATCGTCATTCTCAGTCCTCCAATTTAGTCAATTTCCCCAAAATTGCTTCCTTGTTGGCCGGTTCGACCGTTCTGGAAGGAGTCGCGCGCCCTTTGGCGCGACGGGTGAAGGAACGTAACAACCTGGAGGGGAGTTTCAGTTTGGAAGAGATTTTTTGTGATGCAGGGCGCTTTAATCCAGCAACATTATGTCTCTCACTTGGAAACGGTGGCGCATGTTGGTACTGCAGCAAAATGCCTCTGGCGTTTTCTCGGCCGTTCCACTATCGCCCGCCCAACCCTGTCAAATACTGGAACGCACCCCGATGGAGCTTCGCAACATCGCCATTATCGCGCATGTCGACCATGGCAAGACCACCCTCGTCGACGAACTGCTGAAACAATCCGGGGCTTTCCGCGAAGGTCAGGCCGTTTCCGAACGCGCGATGGACAGCAACGACATCGAACGCGAGCGCGGGATCACGATCCTTGCCAAATGCACGTCCGTCGAATGGAAAGGGGCGCGCATCAACATCGTCGACACCCCAGGCCACGCCGATTTCGGCGGCGAGGTTGAGCGGATCCTGAACATGGTCGATGGTGTCGTTCTTCTGGTGGATGCTGCCGAAGGCCCGATGCCGCAAACGAAATTCGTCACGTCGAAGGCGCTGGCGCTGGGTCTGCGGCCCATCGTCGTGCTGAACAAGGTCGACAAGCCCGATGCCGAACCCGACCGCGCGCTGAACGAGGTTTTCGACCTTTTCGCGAACCTTGGCGCGTCGGATGAACAGCTCGATTTCCCGCACCTTTATGCCTCTGGTCGCGCCGGTTGGGCCGATGACAGCCTCGACGGGCCGCGCAAGGACCTGTCTGCGCTTTTCGATCTGGTCATGCGCCACGTTCCCGCCCCGGCCCAGATCGGGCGTGAGGGTGAGCCCTTCACGATGCTGGCGACAACGCTGTCGGCCGATCCCTTCATCGGGCGTATCCTGACGGGCCGCGTGGAAAGCGGCAAGTTGTCGGTCGGCGCCACGCTGAAGGCCATGTCGCGCACGGGAGAGCGGATCGAGCAGTTCCGCGTGACCAAGGTCATGGCGTTTCGTGGCTTGACCCAAACCGCGATCGAGGAAGCCTCTTCCGGCGACATCGTCACGCTTGCTGGCATGACGAAGGCCACCGTGGCTGATACGCTTTGCGATCCAACGGTTGATGCGCCAATCCCGGCACAGCCCATCGACCCGCCCACCATCACCGTGACTTTCGGCATCAACGACAGCCCGCTGGCGGGCCGCGATGGCAGCAAGGTCCAATCCCGCGTGATCCGTGAGCGGTTGATGCGCGAATCCGAGACGAACGTGGCGATCAAGGTGGCCGACACCCCCGGTGGCGATGCCTTCGAGGTGTCTGGCCGGGGCGAATTGCAGATGGGCGTGTTGATCGAGAACATGCGCCGCGAAGGTTATGAGCTTTCCATCAGCCGCCCCCGCGTCATCTTCCGCGAGGAAGGCGGCCAGAGGATGGAGCCGATTGAAGAGGTGATCATCGACGTCGATGACGAATACACCGGCGCCGTCATCGACAAGCTGACGGGAGAGCGCAAGGGCGATCTGGTCGAGATGAAGCCCGCAGGTGTGGGCAAGACGCGGATCGTGGCGCATGTACCGTCGCGGGGCCTTATCGGCTATCACGGCCAGTTTCTGACCGATACGCGCGGCACGGGCGTGCTGAACCGCATTTTCCACGACTGGGCCCCCCACAAGGGCCCGATCCAGGGCCGCCGCCAGGGTGTGCTGATCTCGATGGAGAACGGCACCGCCGTGGCCTACGCGCTGTGGAAGCTGGAAGACCGGGGCAAGTTCTTCATCGGCGCGCAAGAGGCCGTCTATACAGGCATGATCATCGGCGAACACAGCCGCGACAATGATCTGGAAGTGAACCCGCTCAAGGGCAAACAACTGACGAACGTGCGCGCCAGCGGCACGGATGAGGCAGTGCGGCTGACCACGCCGGTCCGGATGAGCCTGGAGGAAGCCATCGCCTATATCGACGATGACGAACTGGTCGAAGTGACGCCCAAGGCGATCCGGCTGCGCAAGCGGTTCCTCGATCCGAACGAGCGCAAGCGGCAGGGGCGGGCGGGGTAAGACGGCTGTCCACGCGTGGACAAACTTCTATCTCCTTGTAACTGCTGCAAAACAGCTTCGCGCATTAGGTGTTTTTTAACCTTCTGAAGAAGAGCCGTCGGCCTTTCTATGCATTTTTGTGCCTAGCCCTAATTGGACTATTGCAAGGTGACGCTGTCACTGGCAATTTCTGTGTCTGATTTTGGAGTTTTCGGATTTGATTGACATGTTGTCGGCACAGGGTCTTCAGCCCCTGCTGCAGGATATTCACCGTGCCAGCCTTGACCGCAGCCTGTGGCACGACGTGGTGACCCGGCTCAGTGCGATGTCCGGCGGCATCTGGACGCAGCTTTTCAGCTATGACGCGATCGCAGATGAAACCGCTCCACTGGCCGTGCATGGCTACGATCCGGATTTTCTGACGAGCTATGTTTCTCATTACGGCCAGCAGAACGCCTGGGCGCCCGGCTTTGCCAAGAGCAGGCCGGGGTCTGTCATCAGTTGCGATGAAATGATTGACCGGGATGTGCTGACACGGACCGAATTCTACATGGATTGGGTGCGCCCGCAGGAAAACATCATGGCGGGCGCTGGCAGCATCGTGATGGCCAGCCCGCGGCGCATCGTCTTTCTGGGCGGAAATATCCGTCTGGCCGATCAGGACAGGCTGGAGCGTCCGTGGATCAACACCGTTGGCCTGATCGCACCGGTGATCCGCCATGCGCTGGAGGTGGACCGCATGCTGTCGGACCTGCGGACAGAGGGGCTGTTTCTGCGCCGCTTTCCGGTGGTTGAGGGTTCAGCGCTGCTGTTGCTGACCCATACACGGCGGGTCGCCTATGCCAATCCAACCGCCGAGGCGATGATTGAAGAGGGCAGTGTTCTGCGTCAGACGGAAAACGGCCGCCTGCGCCTGACCGCGCCCGCAGCCGATGCCCGCCTCGATACGGCGTTGGCGCAGGCACGGATGGGCGAAACCTTTGCTGGCGCATCGTTCCATGTCCGAATTTCGGAACATAAATCCTGTGAGGTGCGAACCCTGCACCTGGGCGACCGCGCGCCGGATCTTCTGCCGTTCCGCGACCGGAGCATGTGGGACATGCCGTTGACGGCCGTGGTTGTGGCGGCGGGCCCAAAGGGCCTCGATGTGGCAGATTTGCTGCGCCAACATCATGGGATGACCCTGGCCGAAGCGGATGTGGTGATTGCCCTTCACGCGGGCAAGGTATCGACCGAGATCGCGGCGGATCGTAAGGTGAGCACGCACACGGTGCGCAATCAGATCAAATCCGCCCTGTCGAAAACCGATATGCGCCGCCAGTCTGATTTGACGCGACTTGTCGAACGACTGCGCCGGTCAGTCTGATATCCCCGACCGGCAGACGCCGGACGGGGACGCAATGGTTGGCCGCTGTCAGGCGACGCGGCGCCTGCGCACACGAAGGGCACCGAGCCCCCCGAGTGCCATCACAAACAGCCCGAGCGAAGCTGGCAACGGAACTGCAGACGTGAGGACCTCCGTTACAGCCACATTGTTCACGTTCAGCGATCCGTAAACACGGGTGATCGTTGCATCAGCGACGACGTCCTTGGTGAAAAGCTGGAAGTAGCTGTCAAACGCAGTGCTGGTGGGGAAACTGGCGCTGAACGGTGTTTCCAGACCGTTTGCATAGGTCGAAAGAAAATCATAGACGCCGGCCGCAAAGATGTTGGTCGTCTGGGTGAGGATGCCGCCCAACGCATCCACCGTGGTGAAGGAATCCTGCGAGAATGCTGCAAAATAGTTGTTGTCGAGGGCCAGATACTGGGCAACGACATCGGTGGTCTGGCTAAAGGTCTTGCCATTGATTGTCAGGCTGGCGCTGACCGTCGGCGTGGCGCCGTTGTCGAATAGCTGATCCGAGCCGGGGCTTTTGTAACGATCGCCAATCGAGGTGTCGTAGACATAGGTTAACGAATAGGCAGTACCTGCCAGATCGGTATTCGGGGCGCCGAAATAGCCCGTTTCGTCAACGCCCAAGTTGATTGTGCCGCTGAAAACGGCCTGCATGACGGCTGCTTGTGCCCCCGCCCCGGCCACCACAAGCGCGGCCGCAATTAGAATGGATTTCAACATCATATCCTCCGGTTTACTGTCCGGGCGGACAATTGCCGGAAGACGCATCCGTGGCATGACCCGTTTGGGCTAAGGGTACGCGGGGAACGTGGGCCTTTCCGCCACGTAACCGTCGTGCCCTCAGTCGATTTCCTCGACCACGACGAGGTCACGCACCGCGGCCCCCTTGGCATGGGCGAGCGCGGCCTGATAGCTGTCTGATCTGTAGCAGGCAACGGCCGCCTCAACGCTGGGGAACCGCGCTACCACGTTGCGCGCGCGGTCGTTGCCTTCCAGCTGCACATGGCGCCCGCCACGTGCAAGGAACGTGCCGCCGTGGGCCTGAATAGCCTCGGTCGCGCCAAGTGCGTAGCGGCCATAGGCCACCGTGTCGGTCACGCTGACATGCGCGATCCAGAGTGCTGTTGCCATCTATTCCCCCAAGGCGGCTTCAGCCGCCGCGATTGCCTGCGGTGCCTTCGTGAAATCGGCACCCCCTGCTTGTGCCATGTCCGGCCGACCGCCGCCGCCCTTGCCGCCCATCGCTTCCGCAGCCGCCCGCACCAGCGTGACGGCGGAGATGCGGCCCGTAAGATCCGCCGTCACACCTGCAGCGACCGCAGGTTTGCCGCCCGCATCGGCAATAAGCAAAACCACGCCCGAACCGATCCGACCCTTCAATTGGTCGATGAGCGCGGGCAGGTCCTTGCCGGACACACCCGCCAGCGTCTGGGCAAGGAAGGCCATGCCGTTGACCGTCTTCGCCTCGGGGCCATCGCCCTTGCCGCCCATTGCAGCCTCGCGGCGCAACTGCTGCACCTCGTTCTGCAGGGCGCGGCGTTCCTCGATCAGGGCCTTCACGCGGTCGAGCGCGTCCACAGCGGGCGCCTTCAGGGCCGCCGCGATATCGGCAAGCCGCGCATCCTGCGTGCGCAGGTAATCCAGCGCCGCCTGCCCCGACAGCGCTTCGATGCGCCGCACCCCGGCAGAAGAGGCGCTGTCGCCCAGCATCACGAAAGAGCCTATATCCCCGGTACGGGCCACATGGGTGCCGCCGCAAAGCTCCAGCGAATAGGTATCCTGCGTCGCACCCTTGCCGGAGCCGGGATGCGTGCCCATCGACACCACGCGGACCTCATCGCCGTATTTCTCGCCGAACAGCGCCTGGGCGCCAAGGGCACGAGCGTCGTCGGGCGTCATGATCCGTGTCTCGACGGGTGCGTTCTGGCGGATGAAGGCGTTCACCTCAGCCTCGACCGCAGCAAGCTCGTCCGGGCTGACCCCCTTGCCATGGCTGAAGTCAAAGCGCAGCCGGTCAGGCGCGTTCAGGCTGCCCTTCTGCGCCACATGGTCGCCGAGCGCGCGCCGCAACGCCTCGTGCAAGAGATGCGTGGCGGAATGGTTGGCGCGGATGGCAGCACGGCGGGCGTGATCAACCGTCAGGCGGGCGGGTTGACCGGCCTTGATCGTGCCCTCTGTCACCTCTGCGACATGGATGAAGATGCCAGCGGATTTCTTGGTATCGGTCACGCGCGCCGTGCCGGTTTCGGTGACCATCGTCCCCGCATCCCCCACCTGCCCGCCACTTTCGGCATAAAAGGGTGTCTGGTTCACGACGATCTGTACCTCGGTGCCCATGTTGGCAGCAGGGATTTGCGCAGCGCCCTGTACCAGTGCCAGCACTTCGCCCTCTGCGGCCTCGGTATCGTAGCCCAGAAATTCGGTTGCCCCGTGCGCCTCTGCCAGATCGTACCAGATCCGGGCGTCCTTCGTCTCGCCCGTACCGGCCCACGAGGCGCGCGCCTTTTGTTTCTGCTCGGCCATTGCGGCCTCAAAAGCGGCGGTATCGACAGTGCGCCCCTGTTCGCGCAGGGCATCCTGCGTCAGGTCGAGCGGAAAGCCGTAGGTATCGTACAGCTTGAACGCGGCCTCGCCTGGCAGGGCGGCACCTTCGGGGATGCGCTGCAGCTCATCCTCCAGCAGCCGCAAGCCACGATCCAGCGTCTGGCGGAAGCGGGTTTCCTCGCTCCGCAGCGTTTCTTCGATCAGCGATTGCGCGCGGGCAAGCTCGGGATATGCGGCCCCCATCTGCCGGACAAGCGCAGGCACCAGCCGGTGCATGACCGGATCCCCCGCGCCCAACTGATGTGCATGCCGCATTGCGCGGCGCATGATTCGCCGCAGCACATAGCCGCGCCCCTCGTTCGATGGGGTCACGCCATCTGCGATGAGGAAGGAGGTCGAGCGCAGATGATCGGCGATGACGCGGTGGTGGGTCTTGCCGAGGCCGTCGGGATCGGTCGATGTGGCGTTGGCGCTGGCCTCGATCAGGGCGCGCATAAGATCGGTGTCGTAGTTGTCGTGCTTGCCCTGCAAAAGCGCGCCGATCCGTTCCAGCCCCATGCCGGTGTCGATCGACTGAATGTCCAGATCGCGCTTGGTGCCATCCGCGAACTGCTCGTACTGCATGAAGACAAGGTTCCAGATCTCGATGAACCGGTCGCCGTCCTCATCCGCGCTGCCGGGCGGACCGCCCCAGATCCCGGGGCCATGGTCGAAGAAGATCTCTGTGCAGGGGCCGCAAGGGCCGGTCGGCCCCATCATCCAGAAGTTGTCGTTCGTCGGGATGCGGATGATCCGCTCTTCCGGCAGGCCCGCGACCTTTTTCCAGATCGCCGCCGCCTCGTCATCGGTGTGATAGACCGTGACGAGAAGCTTGTCCTTCGGGATGTCGAAGTCCCTGGTCAGTAATTCCCAGGCAAATGGAATGGCCTCGGACTTGAAGTAATCGCCAAAGCTGAAATTCCCCAGCATCTCGAAAAACGTATGATGCCGCGCGGTATAGCCCACGTTGTCGAGGTCATTGTGCTTGCCGCCCGCCCGCACGCACTTCTGCGCGGTCGTTGCACGAACGTAGTCGCGCTTTTCCACCCCGGTGAAGCAGTTCTTGAACTGCACCATCCCGGAATTGGCGAACATCAGGGTGGGATCGTTGCGTGGCACGAGCGGGCTCGAGGCCACCGCGCGGTGGCCGTTGCGCACGAAATAATCAAGGAAGGTCGAGCGGATATCGTTCAGCGACGGCATGTGCAGGCGGGCCCCTTCACGGCTCTTGCGGACCCGCCCGGTTTAGCTGCGGGCGCGGGGGCTGTCCACTGTGCCCCGCGCCCTTGCCCCTACATGTCCACCACGTCTTCGGCACCGCCTTCGACCATGTGGAAATCAAGACCGTGGCCCGCGCGGATCTTGTCTTCGATCTCATGCGCGACGGACGGGTTGGATTTCAGGAACAGCTTGGCATTCTCGCGCCCTTGCCCGATCCGTTCGTCGCCATAGGAATACCAGGACCCCGATTTTTCGACCACGCCCGCCTTTACCCCGAGATCGATCAACTCGCCCGTCTTCGAGATCCCCTCGCCGTACATGATGTCGAATTCCACCTGCTTGAAGGGCGGGGCTACCTTGTTCTTGACCACCTTCACGCGCGTGGTGTTGCCCACCACCTCGTCCCGGTCCTTGATCGAACCGATGCGGCGGATGTCGAGCCGGACGGAGGCGTAGAACTTCAGCGCGTTGCCGCCGCTCGTCGTCTCGGGGCTGCCGAACATCACGCCGATTTTCATGCGGATCTGGTTGATGAAGATCACCATGCAGTTCGAACGGCCGATGCTGGCGGTCAGTTTGCGCATCGCCTGGCTCATCAGCCGGGCCTGGGCGCCCATTTGCATGTCGCCCATGTCGCCCTCGATCTCGGCCTTGGGCGTCAGAGCCGCCACCGAATCGATTACGACGAGGCTGACCGCGCCCGAGCGCACAAGCGTATCCACAATCTCCAGTGCCTGCTCGCCGGTGTCGGGCTGGCTGATCAGAAGCTCGTCGAGGTTCACGCCCAGTTTCTTGGCGTAAAGCGGATCGAGCGCGTGCTCGGCATCGACAAAGGCGCAGACGCCGCCCTTTTTCTGCTCTTCGGCCACGACATGCAGCGTAAGCGTCGTCTTGCCCGAGCTTTCCGGTCCGTAGATCTCGACGATGCGACCCTTGGGCAATCCGCCGATCCCGAGCGCAATGTCGAGGCCCAGCGAGCCTGTCGAAGTGGCCTCAATCTCCAGCACGGGGTTGTTTTCACCCAGCTTCATGATCGAGCCCTTGCCGAACTGCCGCTCGATCTGCGCAAGCGCGCTTTCAAGTGCCTTGGCCTTGTCGCTGTCGCGCTTGTCTTTCATGTCCAAAAGGCTCGCCGTTGCCATCATTTCCGTCCTTATCCCACAGCCGCACGGGGGCGGCAATTGCCCGATGTGTTCTTGACCTGTTCCCGTCTTATGCGATCAAACAGAGAACATTTCAATCGAATTCTCCTGAATTCAGCTTTCGGTGCATTTGGTTAAGGGATAGTTTACGTGCGGCCTACAAAGACGGCCGGCAGGCGAAAAAGGGCGGCGATGCTGGTATTCTGGGATCAAAGGCTGGCGTTTCTGGCGACGCCAAAGACAGGGTCGACGGCGATTGCGGCGGCGCTCGAGCCGCTGGCGGCTTTGTCGGTGCAGCGGCCGCCCGTGCTGAAGCACACCACCGTGCACCGCTACCACCGGTTCGTCGGCCCCTATCTGGCGGCGGCATCGGGGCATGAATTCACGCTTTGCGCGCTGATGCGAGAGCCGCGCGACTGGCTGGGAAGCTGGTATCGGTACCGGTCGCGCGAAACGATGGCGGAATCGCCGCGCGGGACGCGGGACATCGATTTTGACACATTCGTGCAGGGATGGTGTAGCGATCCGCAGCCCGAATTCGCATCCGTGGGTTCGCAGGCGCGGTTCCTGCAGCCGCGCAACGGCAAGGGGGTAGACCATCTTTTCCGATACGAAGAGATCGACCGCCTTGTGGGTTTTCTGGAAGATCGTCTAGATTTCGAGATTACCCTGCCCAAACTGAACGTCTCGCCCCACGCCGCGCTGGAGTTGTCGCCGAGGACAGAGCGACGGCTGGCTGAGCGGGCGTCCGCCGATTTTGCCCTCTACGCATCGATCGACCATCGCTGATCCCGTCGGCCGCCGAAGGCCGGTTCAGTATACCTGCGTCAATGCAACTGGCTTTGGACGGTAGCCGCCAGATCATTGAGGGAAAAGGGTTTTGGCAGAAACACCGAGTTGGGGATAGGATCATCCTCTGCGCCCAGACTGTCTTCGGCATAGCCCGAGACAAAGACCACCCGCGCATTCGGCCTGTCGCGCAACGCCTCTCGCACCCAGCTTGGTCCGTCCATCCCCGGCATCACCACATCGGTCACGAAGACATCGACGTCGAGCGTCGGGTCGGAAAGTCGCGCCAGCGCTTCCTCGGCGTTTTCAGCCTCAAGGACGGTGTAGCCACGCAAGCGCAGAGCGCGCGATGCGAAGGCGCGGACAGGGGCCTCGTCCTCGACCAGAAGAATCACCCCCTCGCCCCGGCGCGGCTGGGTGCTAGCCTCGGGGGTGTCGACAAAGATGTTGGACACTTCAACCGCCGCTGCGGGCAGGGCATCTTCGGCGGCAAACATCGGATGCGCCGGGAAGTACAGATGAAAGGTCGTGCCAGCGCCCGGCTCTGAATCGACAAAGATGAAACCGCCCGATTGCTTGACGATCCCGTATACCGTGGAAAGGCCAAGCCCCGTGCCCTCGCCGACCTTCTTGGTTGTGAAGAAGGGCTCGAACACCTTTTCGATCCGGTCGGGCGGAATACCGCAGC
Source organism: Rhodobacterales bacterium (assembly GCA_038251625.1). Lineage (GTDB taxonomy): Bacteria > Pseudomonadota > Alphaproteobacteria > Rhodobacterales > Rhodobacteraceae > JBBQXK01. The sequence goes on along the minus strand of JBBSBE010000002.1, from coordinate 30,032 downwards.
CGGTGTCGCTGACGCGGATCACGCTGTATTCGCCGGGGGGCACGACGGCCTGATCGCGTCGGTAGGGCTCGGCCAGGGTCAGCGCCTCGGTCTCGATGCGCACGACACCGCCATCGGGCATCGCATCCCGCGCATTGACCACGAGGTTCATGAACACCTGTTCAAGCTGCCGTCGATCGGCCCGGATCGGCAAAAGGCCCGGCGCGTGCGCAAGTTTCAGCGAGACCTTTTCGCCCATCAGGCGGTTCAAGAGATGGCCAAGTTCGCCCAGCACGTCCTCAAGCGCCAATTGCTCGGGCGAGAGGGTCTGTTTGCGCGAGAAGGCCAGAAGCTGGCCGATCAACCCCGCGGCCCGGTTGGAATTCTGATGGATTTGCACAAGATCGGCATAGTCCTGATCTTCAGGCCCGCGCCGCAGCAGCAAGAGATCGCAGTGACCGGAGATTGCCGTCAGCAGGTTGTTGAAATCATGTGCGATGCCACCCGCAAGCTGACCGATTGCCGTCATCTTCTGGCTTTGGACGAACTGCGCCTCGATGGTCTTCAGCGCGGTGGCATCCTGCAGGACTGCAAGCGCCATGGGACGGCCTTGATCGACGATTCGCCGCAGCGCAACCTGATAGAATGCGTCGGTCGCGTTCCGGCGCAAGCGCAAGACCTCGGACCCACTCGGCAACCGCTCGGCCAGCACATCGTCGAGCCAATCCGTCACCGATCGCCCCGGGCCGTCGAAGAGGTCCGAAAAGCGCAAGCCCGCCTCTTCGGTGATCCCCAGAAGCTCGCGCGCCGCCCTGTTGGCCGCGTTCATGCCGCCGCCGGGCCGAAAGGTCATCAGCGCTACCGGCACGTTCTCGAAATCGGCTTGAATCTTTCCGGGCGCCCTTTCGGGCACGGGCAACAAGTAAATCTCGCGCCGCTCGCCGGCCCCCTCCACCTCGGCCAGTATCGCCCGGACGGGGCCGTCAAGAGTACTGACCTCGACCTCCTCGCCGCTGCGCAGGACGGGGGTGGTGAAAAGGCGGTCAAGGCGCTTCGGGCGGCTGCCCGTCAGCCGACGCAAAGCCTCATTCGTGAAAAGGACGACGCCGGTCTTGTTCGCCACGATCATCGGCAGGCTCAGCCCCTCCGCCCCGCGGCCTGATCCGGACCGGTCGGAAAATTCCTCAAGCCGCCACAGAAACCGTGCGGCCGCGACCCGGTGGACCGACAGCCGCAGATGGCCCTTCCGCGTCACCACATCTTCGCGACCAGAGCCAAGGTTCGCGGCGCGGCTTTGCAGCCGATAGAGAACCGATGCGGGGCTGGCGAACTGATCGCCGAGCGTCGCGACAAGCGAGGTTGCCGCAGAACCGCGAAACCGTTCGGTTGCCGCTGCATTGCGGTAGCCGATCTGGCCCAGGTCATCCGTGGTGAAACAGGGCGTGGCATCCTTGCCAACAAGAAGGGCGAGATGCCGTTCAACCACCCGGTCGCGCATGGAGCCATAAACCGTAAGCCCGCGCAGCATCAGCACCAGTGCCACCAGCGTCAGGCCTGCCACGGCAGAGGACAGCCGCATTCCACGATCAGGCGCCATCACCGCGAGGATCAGGCAGAGCGCGGCTACCAGCACCAGCATCCACACGCGCGGCGAAACGCTGCGCGCGGTGCCCACCAGATCTTGGGTCATCAGCGATGAGGATTTGGCCACAGCGTCCGCTCCTGTCAGAATCGGTATCCCCATACGGAGCCAAAATCGTTAAGTGTGACTTAATCAGAAACAAAGCGCATGCTGCGGTTGAGCGAAGTCTAGGTGGCTCGCGCAAAAAGCGCCATGAAAAACCCATCGCCGCCATCAAGGGGCGTCAGGCGCAGATCCGGGCCGTGACTGAAACCGGGATGACGGGCGTTAAACGCCGCGGCCTGCATGGAATTTTCCGACTGAAGCAGCGAACAAGTGGCATAGGCAAGCCATCCACCGGGCGCCACATGTGCCGCAGCCTCGTCCAGAACGGCCTGCTGCATGTTCACGAGTGCCGCGAGGCGGTCTGGCGTCAGGCTCCATTTCCCTTCCGGTGACCGGCGCCACGCACCAGACCCCGAGCACGGCGCATCGACCAGCACCCCGTCATACAGGCCCTGCGGCGCACCGATCCGTACGGTAACCCCCGCGCGTGCCGCGCGCGCAGGCAAATCGCGCAAGCGTTGCGGTGCGACATCATGCGCGGTCAGGTCCAGCGGCGCGCGGCCAGCCATGGCAAGCGTCTTGCCGCCCCCGCCCGCGCAATAATCAAGCACGCGCTGACCTGCCGTCAGTGGCAGCTCCTCAACCAGCCGTTGGGACGCGGCGTCCTGAAGTTCCACCATTCCCGCCAGATAGCTTTGGGAAGACTGGATTGTCCGGGCATTGCCCGTCACTTCCAGCGCGGTAGCTGAAAGGGTGGACCGAAGGGTTGGAATGCTTTCTTCGGCCAGCGCATTCATGGCGTCTTTCACGGACATCCGGGCCGTATTGACGCGCAGGAAAACCGGGGCGCGATGGCGAAGAGCCGCCATGACGGGGGCGAAATCGTCGCCAAGACTTTCCCGCAATGAAGGGGCCAGCCAGTCGGGGCAGTCGAGCGCGACAAGGCCCTTCGGTTCGGTGCCCGCCTCGCCTGCATCGAGGGGGGCTGGCGCGTGGCCTTCGCCCGTGAACAGCGCCGCCGGGTCTTGCCCCGATGCGCGCAGGCCGCCCAGGATCAGCGCCCGTCCCGTCTCGATCCCGCCAAGCGATGCGAAGGATCGTCGGCAGCGGATCGCATCGAACACCAGATCGCGTACGGCATGACGATCGCCCGACCCTGCATAACGGCTGGCGCGAGCCCAGTTCGTAAGGGCCTGTTCGGCGGGCGCACCGCCCAGCCACCGGTCCAGCACGCCGATGGCCGCCGCAAGGCGGGCAGCCGGGGTCATGCCTTCACGCGATGGATGAGGATCGGTGCGGAAAGCATTGAGCCCGTTACATCACGCGGTAATTCGGGCTTTCCCGCGTGATCTGCACGTCATGCACATGGCTTTCGCGCAGCCCCGCCCCAGTTATCCGCACGAAGCTGCAATTTGCGCGCATGTCGGCCACCGTCCGGTTGCCGGTGTAGCCCATCGCTGCGCGCAGGCCGCCGACCATCTGATGGATCACCGTGGCGACCGTGCCCTTGTAGGGAACCTGCCCTTCGATCCCCTCCGGTACCAGCTTGTCCGAGGCCGCATCCTTCTGGAAATAGCGATCGGCCGATCCGCGCGCCATGGCGCCAAGACTGCCCATCCCACGATAGCTTTTGAAGCTGCGGCCCTGGTAGAGGATCACCTCGCCGGGGCTTTCGTCGGTGCCCGCGATGGCCGATCCCACCATGGCGCAGGATGCCCCCGCCGCGATTGCCTTGGCAAAATCGCCGGAATACTTGATGCCGCCGTCAGCGATCACGGGGATATCGCCCGCCGCGCGCGCCGCATCCATGATCGCGGTCAATTGCGGCACGCCGACGCCAGCCACGATGCGCGTGGTGCAGATGGATCCGGGGCCGATCCCCACCTTCACGGCGTCCGCCCCTGCCCCGATCAGCGCGCGCGTGGCTTCGGCCGTGGCCACGTTGCCTGCCACCACCTGCACGGCATTCGACAGCGCCTTGATCCGCTCTACCGCGCGGGCCACGCCTTCGCTGTGGCCGTGGGCCGTGTCGATCACCACCATATCCACGCCCGCGTCGATCAGCGCGCGGCTCCGCTCAAACCCCGCATCGCCCACGGTGGTTGCGGCGGCGACGCGCAGGCGCCCAAGCTCGTCCTTGCAGGCCTGAGGGTTCAGAACGGCCTTTTCCGTATCCTTGAGCGTCAGCAGGCCGGTCAGCTTGCCCTGCCCGTCGGTCACCAGCAGCTTCTCGATCCGCCGTGCCTTCATCAGGCTGATGGCGGCCTCACGGTCCACCGGTTCACGCAAAAGCGCGAGATTATCGGACGTCATCATGGCGCGCACCGGTGTGCGGTCGTCACTGGCAAAGCGCATGTCACGGTTGGTAACGATGCCAAGCACGCGGCCGACGGCGTCCACCACCGGGAAGCCGGTGATATTGTAGCGCTCCATCAAAAGCTTGGCGTCGGCGAGCGTCTGGTCGGGGGTCAAGGTGATGGGGGCATAGACGACGCCCGATTCGAACCGCTTGACCCGGCGCACCTCGCGCGCCTGTGCTTCGGTATCGAGGTTGCGGTGGATCACGCCGATCCCGCCCGCCTGCGCCATGGCGATGGCCATGCGCGCCTCTGTCACGGTGTCCATTGCGGAGGACAGAAGCGGGATGTTCATCCGGATCGCCTGCGTCACGAACGTGGACGTATCTGCATCAAGCGGAAGTACGCTTGAAGCGGCGGGAACCAGAAGCACGTCGTCGAAGGTGAGCGCCTCGCGAATCTCCATGGGAGCCTCCATCGGGGATCGTCGTTTGGCGGTTTGCTGTTTCATGCGGCGGCGGGAAAGGCAAGGGGGCGGCGGCATATGTAGCGTGGGTGCACCCACGCTACCCGCACGCTTGCGTCCGCATGCGCGGCGTGCTGCAACAGTTAGAAAAATTGGGGGGTGCCGATGCGCGTGGCCATTGTCGAGAATACCGCCGTGACACATCACGGTCTGGTGGGCGTGGCACTGCACGAGGCGGCGGCCGTGATCGACCAGTTCAAGCCCTTTGCAGGCCAGCCCTTGCCCGAGGGCCCTCAGGGCTACGACGCCCTGATCGTGTTTGGTGGCGAGCAATCGGCGCTGGCCGATGCGACGCATCCCTACCTGCCGCGCCTTGCGGCACTCATGCGGGGGTTTTCAGAGGCGGATCGGGCCGTTCTGGGAATTTGCCTTGGCGCGCAGGTGCTGGCGCGGGGCTTCGGCGCGCAGAACCTCATTGGTGCCGCGCCCGAGTTCGGCTGGCACGAGGTACGGCTGACGACGGCTGGCCGCACGGACCCTATGCTTGGCGCGCAGGGCGACGCTTTTCCGATCTTCCAGTGGCACAGCGACACGTTCACCCTGCCCGATGGCGCGGTCCATCTTGCCGCCACTTCCGCCGCGCCGTCACAATCCTTCCGCATTGCCCGCGCCACCTGGGGCACCCAGTTCCACTTCGAGGCCAGCCGCGCCGTGGTGGCAGATTGGTCGCGCCGTTTTCCTGATCTGGTGGAGCGGCAGGAACCGGGATTTGCCGCGTCCCTGCCTGCGCGAGCGGCGGCCGAGGGGGCAGTGGCGGATGCGGCGGGTCTGGCAATCGCGCGGGCGTTTGTGGCGCAGATCGCTGGGTAAGCACCGGGCGTTGCTGCCCGGGAAAGACGTCGCATGGCAGCATCGGAAGGAACGCCCCGCCTGCGGCAGACCACCTTTCCTGCAAGGCAAGCCGGATGCGCAGCCGGATGAAGACTGTGCGAAGCCTGCGGTCCATCCAGTGACCGAGGTTGGGGGTGCTTGCGCAACCCTTGGGTCCGTTTCTCCCCCGGCGGAAGCAGCGGCGGCTCGCTGGACGCGGCGACGACATTGATCAGGAAACCATGCAGAGCCAGTTGCGCCGAGATCAGGCCAGCGCCGTCGACAACGATCTGCGGCAGGAAGTCACGGAAGAAGACGGCCACTTTCGAATTGAGCAGCGAAACGAATATGCCCTGCCGCAAGACCTTCACGACGGAGGACTGCCGGGCTGGCTGATCGGCCACGAAGAAACTGCCATCCCGTCGCAGGGCGTGACACTCCGCGCTAGGTCAGACTGGCAGCGCCAATCCATTTCACGGCCGTGAACGCGGTCGCGAAGGAGGCTAGGATCGCCGACAGCCCCACTGCAGCAAAGATGAGATGCACCGCCGCGCCGACCCATACCCCGGATATGGCCGCAATACCCGCCCGCCTGCCACCGCACACCGTCCGCCTTTCACTTGGCGGTCGGTCGGCCACGCGGGTCTTCGCATTTTCACCCAAGACCGGGAGACGCGGCACCGCCCCACCGAACGGCGGCACCGGCGCGGGAGCCAAGCTACCCCCGCAGCACCGGGAACCAATCCTCGCGCAATCGCTGCCCCGGCACCATGTCGTGCCCTGGATAGGGGGGTGACGTGCGTCCCGGGCGTTCCACGTATCGCGCATCCTCGCCCACCAGCCGCAGGCTGAAGGCGCGTCGCCGCGTTCCGGCCATGTTGCCGCGCGCGCCGTGAAGGGTGCGGTAGTGGAAGGCCACGGCATCCCCCGGTTCCATCGCCCATTCGAGCACGCGCATGCCCTCGGCATCCGGGTCGGGGACGGGCATGTAGGCCTCTGGGTCCGGGTAGAAGCTCGTCTCGGCCAACCACCGCGTGGGCAGGACGTCACGCGGCCAGAGATGCGACCCGGCGACGAGCCGCAGGCTTGCCTCGCGCACGGGATCGAGCGGGGACCAGAAGCTGACCACCTGCCGCCCTTCCACAAAGTAGTAAGGCCCGTCCGAGTGCCAGGGCGTGGGCCTTGCGGTCCCCGGTTCCTTGACCAGCACGTGATCGTGGAAAAGCTGCACCCGCTTACTGCCCATCAGGGCCGCTGCAACCTCGGCGACGCGGCTTTCGCGGATCACGCGGGCAAATTCCGGGATGCGCTGCCAGTTGCAATAGTCGTCAAAGAAGCGACCGCCCTCGCCGGGCTTGAGGTTCTCGGCGGCATAGGGCCCGGGTTCGGCCATGTTGCGCGCGACGCCATCGCGCAGCACCTCTACCCAGTCGGCCCAGAGGCCCTTGATCAAGACCGCCCCGTCCCGGGCATAGTCTGCCGCCAGATCGTCCATCGCCGCCCCCTTGCCGTTGCCCGCGCGCGCAGCCAGAGTGCCCCGAAAGCAGCGAGGATGCCATGGCCCACGCCTATGAGACTGGCCGTCTGAATCTGCCCTTTGTGGGCATCGCGACGTTCGGCAAGCGGCCCTATGTGGAAGATTGGGGGAAGATCGAGGCGGATGCGGCGATCCTTGGCGCGCCCTTCGATTTCGGTACCCAGTTCCGGGCGGGGGCGCGGTTCGGGCCGCGGGCGGTGCGCGAAGCCTCGACCCTTTTCAGCTTTGGCCATGCGGGCGCGTACGATCACGAGGATGATGCCACCTACCTCGGGTCCGATGTGCGGATCGTGGATATCGGTGACGCGGACATCGTGCATACAGACACCGAACAAAGCCACGCGAATATCGAAACGGGCGTGCGCGCGATCCTTGATGCGGGCGCGTTGCCGGTTGTGATCGGTGGTGATCATTCGGTGAATATTCCCTGCATCCGTGCTTTTGCCGATCACGGGCCGATCCACATCCTGCAGATCGACGCGCATCTTGATTTCGTTGATGTGCGGCACGGCGTGCGCCACGGGCATGGCAATCCGATGCGGCGGGCGGCAGAGCAGGATCACGTGACGGGCATCACGGCCCTTGGCATTCGCAACGTATCGTCCACCACCCATGAGGGGTACCAGGCCGCGCGCGCGATGGGCGATGATATCCTGTCGGTGCGGCAGGTGCGCAAACTGGGGGTGGAGGCGGTGCTTGCACGGATCCCAAAGGACGCGCGGCTTTACATCACGATCGATATCGACGGGTTCTGCCCCTCGATCGCGCCGGGAACCGGCACTCCCAGCCACGGTGGGTTTCTGTACTACGAAGTGCTGGAAATCCTGCAAGGCGCCGTCCGCGCGCATGAGGTTGTGGGGATCGACCTTGTAGAGGTGGCGCCGGACTATGACCCCACGGGATCAACGGCGATCCTTGGGGCGCAGGTGCTGCTGAATCTGTTGGGCTTCGTCTTCCACGCCCGCTCAGCCCGGCAGGACAAGGCAGGTTGAGCCAAGCCGCTGCAGCGCCGCCCCGGTGCCAAGTTTGAACCGGGCAAGCCCCAAGGCGCCTTCGGTATCGACGTCGCCAAGGTCCAGCGCTACGACCCCCCGCGCGCGCAGACGCTGTACGGCCGCCCATAGGATGCCCCAATGCGCCCGTGCGGCCCGTGCGGCATCCGACGCCCAAGAGAGGTGGTAGCTGGCCCCCGTGCCATGGATCAGGAACATGGCCGCCGCCTCCATGTGCCCCGCCGGGGCCCAGGACAGCACCATTGCTTCTTTCGCAGGCCAGACGCGGGAAAAGCTGCCGGGCAAGGTGCGATAGCCCCGGGCGCGCCGTTGAAAAGCCTCGGCTGCAATAAGCGGGTCCAAAGCCTCGGGGTCGTCTGCGATGACGATCCCGCCCCTTTCTGCGCCGGTAAGCCGCCCCCGCCATTTCGGGTCCATCCCTGCGCGAAGGGTCGCAAGGTCTGGCCGCAAGTCCCAGATCGCGTGATGGCGGGGGGTAATCAGTGGCAGGATGCCAAAGCCTGCGACCGTGCCTTCGGGTGTGGCCAGGACGGGCCCCAGACGCCGCAGCGCCGCCCGCTGGTCTGTCTTTGCCAGCCACACCGGGCCGCGAGAGCATAGCCGCATCCCCCGACGCGACAGCACCTGTGCCACCGCAACCTCGCGCCCTGCATCCAGCACCAGCGCCCGCGCCACGCGCGCACCCATGCCCGCCGCCACCTCGCCATAGCGCCAGCTTTGTTGCAGCGCCGAGCCCGCACGCGGCGTCCATTCCGATTGATCGAGCGTGTTCCAAAGGATCTGCATGCGCCCGTTAACGCATGCGAAACCTAACGCGGGCTTAATAGCCCCATGCGCCACCACCTGACCGCGAAAACCGCACCCACACCCCGGTTTACCCTTTGGGTACCGACATTGGCGGCAACGCTGCTGGCGGTGCTTTATGTTTGCGCGCTGGCACTTGTCTGACAGCCGCCGCATGCGGATTTGATCAGATTCCAACCGGACACGACACATAGGGCGGGGTCGTGTTCTCAGCAGTAGAGAAGTGACCTGCCTTTGTGAAAAACCTGCACCTTCTTCGGATCGGCACCCAGTTTGACCACCGTATGACGCAGGCCGGCATGGATGCCCGGAAGTTTTGCCACCACTTGCTGACCATCACCCTGGCGCTTGAAGTAAAGCAGTGTCACCTCACCCAGCGCCTCGGTAATCTCGACTTCGCCGGTGAAAAGAGCGTCGCCCTCTGTCGCGATCAGATCCTCCGGCCGCACCCCGATATTGACCTTCGCCCCCATGTCCGCGGCCTGCGTCGGCACGGCAGACCGCGCCACACCGCCGCCGGCAAGCTTTACCATCGTCTCGACGCCCGTGCCCACAACTTCACCCGCCAGCAGGTTCATCGCTGGTGAGCCGATGAATTGGGCCACGAATTCATTCTCGGGCCGCTCGTACAGTTCAAGAGGCGTGCCGACCTGGCTGATCCCGCCGCCTGCCAGCACCACGATACGGGATGCAAGCGTCATCGCCTCGACCTGGTCGTGCGTCACGTAGATCATGGTCGAATTCGGCATCGCCTCTTTCAATTGCGCAATCTCGATCCGGGTGGCCACGCGCAAGGCGGCATCAAGGTTTGAAAGCGGCTCGTCAAAGAGATAGACCTTTGGATCGCGCACGATCGAGCGCCCGATCGCCACGCGCTGGCGCTGTCCGCCTGACAGGGCCTTGGGCAGACGGTCAAGATAGGGTTCAAGCTGCAGGATTTTGGCTGCCTTGCCCACCGCTGCCTGAATCTCGGCGGATGATTTCTTGGCGATCTTCAGTGCAAAGCTCATGTTGTCGCGCACCGTCATGTGGGGATAAAGCGCGTAGCTCTGGAACACCATCGCGATCCCGCGTTGTGCGGGCGGCACATCGTTCATCCGCACGCCGTCGATGGTGAAGTCACCACCGCTGATGCGCTCCAGCCCCGCGACCATGCGCAAAAGTGTGGACTTGCCGCAGCCCGAGGGGCCGACGAACACGATCAGCTCCCCGGTCTTGATGTCGAGGTTGATGTTTTTCAACACCTTGACCTCGCCATAGGCCTTTTCGACATCGACCATTTTCAATTCGGCCATCGTGTCCCTCCCCCTATTCCTTGCGCATCAGGCTGTATTCCCACGGCCCGAGCCGCGCGCCGACAGCCTCCACTGCCTGCGCGCCCATACCGGCGCCCAGCGGCGCCCATTTGCCCTCCGGCAGATCAAGACTTACCGAGCCCTGACCCAGATTGAAGGCGCAGAAAATCGTTTCGTCCCCGCTGCGCAGGAACGTGGCCAAGTCACCCCGCGCCTCGGGCAGGCTCATGTCACCCTCGCGCAGAACGGGATGCGCGCGGCGAAAGGCCAGTGCTGCCCGGTAATGCGACAAAAGCGAAGACGGATCGCCCTCTTGCGCCGCCACTGACAGGGGCAGATGCGGCGCCGTGACCGGCAGCCAGGGTTTGCCCGCGCTGAAACCACCAGAGGAATTGTCGGTTTGCCACACCATGGGCGTCCGCGCGCCGTCGCGGCCCTTGAACTCGGGCCAGAACTGGATGCCATAGGGGTCTTGCAGGTCCTCAAAGGAAATATCGGCTTCGGGCAGGCCCAATTCCTCACCCTGATAAAGGCAGATCGAGCCACGCAGACAGACCAGAAGTGCGGTATAGGCACCTGCCGCCTCGGGCGTCAGGCCCCAGCGGGTGATGTGGCGTACGGTATCGTGGTTGGAATAGGACCAGCATGGCCAGGCCCCCGGTGCGGCTGCCGTCATCCGGGCGAACACCTCTGCCAGCAGTTCTGCGGTCAGACGGCGGGGTTGCAGCATCTCGAAGGGATAGCACATCTGCACCTTGTCCCCCCCCGATGTATATTCGGCCATGATCTCGAGGCCGCGCTGCGCATCGCCGACCTCGCCCACGGCGGCCGCACCGTAGGGATCGAGAACGGCGCGGAATCTGCGCAGGAATTCAAGGTTTTCCGGCTGGTTCTTCGAGAAAAGATGAAGCTGGTGATTATAGGGATTCACCGAGGGGGCGATGGAATTGTTGCGCAATTCGGGCGGCAGGGACGGGTTGTCGCGCAGATACTTGTCGGCGAAATAGAAGTTGATCGTATCAAGGCGGAAGCCATCGACCCCACGCTCCAGCCAGAAGCGCACGACTTCCAACAGCGCGTCCTGCACCGGCACGTGATGCAGGTTGAGGTCGGGTTGCGAGGTCAGGAAGTTGTGAAGGTAATACTGCTCCCGCCGCCCGTCCCATTGCCACGCGGACCCGCCAAAGACCGACGGCCAATTGTTGGGGGGGGTGCCGTCCGGCTTGGGATCGGCCCAGACGTACCAATCGGCCTTCTCGCCCATCCGTGCCGCTCGACTTTCCCGAAACCAGGGATGCGCCTCGGAGGTATGGCTGAGCACAAGGTCGATCATGACCCGCAGGCCAAGCGTATGGGCACGGGTGACGACAGCATCGAAATCCGAAAGCGTGCCAAACATCGGATCGACGTCGCAATAATCGCTGACGTCGTAGCCGAAGTCTTTCATGGGCGAGGTGAAGAACGGGCTGATCCAGATCGCATCGGCGCCAAGGCTGGCAATATGTGGCAGCCGATCCACGATGCCCGCCAGATCGCCGATCCCGTCGCCGTTCGAATCCTGGAAGCTGCGCGGGTAGATCTGATAGATCACCGTGCCGCGCCACCAATCCGGATCGGCGGCCAGCACGCTGCCCTGCACCTGCCCCATCTCGGCCATCACTTCACCGACCCTGCCAGAAGGCCCCGCACAAGGAACCGCTGCATCGAGAAGAACACCAGCAGCGGCACGGCAATGGAGACGAAGGCCGATGTCGCAAGGATTTCCCAGTCGCCGCCACGGCTTCCCAGCAGGTTCACAAGGCTGCCGGTCAGCACAAGCTGATCGTCGCCCGTGCCAAGGAAAACCAACGCTACCAGAAGGTCGTTCCATGTCCAGAGAAACTGGAAGATGGCGAAAGAGGCGAGCGCGGGAAAGCTGAGGGGCAGGATGATCTTGGTGAAGATCTGGAAATCGGTGGCGCCGTCGACGCGCGCATTCTCGATGATATCCCGTGGCAATCCGACCATATAGTTGCGCAAAAGGTAGATCGCGAGCGGCAAGCCAAAGCCGGTGTGCGCCAGCCAGATGCCAAGGTATCCCTTGCCGATACCGATGGCGTTGTGGAACTGCAAAAGCGGTATCAGCGCCAGTTGCAACGGCACGACCAGAAGGCCCACGACGGCGGCGACCAAGAGCGCCCGACCCGGAAAATCCATCCACGCCAACGCAAAAGCCGCGAATGCGGCAACAAGGATCGGGATGATCGTGGCCGGGATCGCCACCGTCAGCGTATTCAGGAACGCCCGCCCGACGCTTTGACCGGCCGCAGGGTTGAACAGCACCGTGTTGTAGTTCTGCACGGTGAATTCAGGCGGCGTGGCGGCTGTGGTGAAGACGCGTGGGTTGCGCACATCGGCCATAGACGTCGGGGAGGACAGGCTGAAACTGCCATCCACATTCACCACCAGCGTTTGGCCGTCGCCAAGATCCGCCGTCTGCCCAGCCTGGAAGGCGTTTGGTTCGCGTGAACTTGTGCCCCACTTGCTGACCTCGGTCGCGGCGTTGCCGAAAAGCTGCCCCTCGATGACGAAGGCGCCGTCTTTCTGCACTTCTTCGCCCTCGATCCGGATCGCGGGTTGCTGGCTTTCCTGCGTGGTGAGCGCCCGCCACCAGCCCGAGGTGGAAATCTGGTCACCGGTGCGGAAAGACGACACAAGAAGCCCGAAGGTGGGCATCACCCACAGCGTAACAAGGATGATGACGGAAATATGCACAGCCCACGTAAGGCCTGATTTCTTGCCGACGATGTTATCCATGATGTGCTCCCCTCCGGTCGCGGGCCATATCAGCGCATCTCCTTGCGGACGTTGTAGACGTTCCACACGAGGATCGGTGTCACCAGAAGCATGATCACCATCGCCGCCGCCGATCCGACACCCACGTCGAACGCGCGGAAGAACTTGTCGTACATGTAGTTGGCCAGAACCTGCGTTTCCCACTGCCCGTTTGTCATGGCCAGCACGATGTCAAAGACCTTGAGCACGGTGATGGTGATCGTGGTCCAGACCACGACAATTGTGCCCATGATCTGCGGCACCTTGATCTTGAAGAAGATCTGGAAGGGGTTGGCACCGTCGATGATCGCGGCCTCGATGGTTTCCTCGGGGATTCCGCGCAGGGCGGCGGACAGGATCACCATGGCAAAACCGGCCTGGATCCAGACCAGCACGATCATCAGAAAGAAGTTGTTCCACAGCGGGATCGTCAGCCATTGCTGGGGCTCGCTGCCGCCGAACCAGAGGTATATCGCGTTCAGGATACCGATCTGGTCCTGTTCGGCAGGGCGCGCATCGTAGATCAGTTTCCAGATGACCGAAGCGCCGACGAAAGAAATGGCCATCGGCATGAAGATCAGCGATTTCGCGATGTTGCCCCACCAGATCCGGTCGGTCAGTTGCGCGGCCAGCAGGCCGAACGCGGTGGAGAGGGCGGGCACGACGATCAGCCACAGCATGTTGTTGCGCATAGATTCCCAGAATTTGCCCTCGCTCGCCATCTGCGCGTAGTTGGCAAAGCCCACGAATTCGCCGTTGCGGTTCAGCGACAGCCAGGCTGTCGCGACCACGGGATAGGCAAGATAGAGCCCCAGCGCCGCGATCGCGGGAAAGAGAAAAAGCCAGGGGCGGATCATGTTGGCGCGGTTGATGTTGGTGCCCGCGTTCGGCCCCTTGGCGGGGAACAGAACCTTGTCCAGAAACTGGTTGGACAGGTAGTAATAGGCGATGCAGCCGCCGACGCCGATGACGATGGTAAACAAGGCCAGAATTGCCGGATGCATCCGTTCCTCCCCAGAAACGTGTGCCGGTCCCCTCCCCCAGGGGCGCCGGATGCTTTGGGCCCGGCTCAGCCGGGCCCAAAGATGCTGCTTTAGGTCACTTGGGCCAGGATGACTGGATCGTGGCGGAAACTTCTTCGGCCGACTTTCCGCCCACGTAATCCACCATGCCTGTCCAGAATGTGCCCGCACCCACGGCGCCGGGCATCAGATCGGACCCGTCGAAGCGGAAGGTCGTGGCGTTGGTCAGGATCTCGCCCTGCTTTTTCAGCGCGGCTGAACCGTAGGTTTCGGAATTGGCGCTTTTGAAGGGTGTCAGGAACCCCGATTGCGCCATCCAGACCTCATGCGCGATGGGCGTCTTCAGCCATTCGATGAAGGCGCGCGCGGCAGGCGTGTCCTTGGTGATGAAGGCCAGCGTACCCGCACCAAGGACCGGCTTGCCGAGGTCTTTTCCGGCATAGGCGGGCATGTAGAAGAAATCCGCATCGACGCCAAGCTTCGTGCCATCCGGAAAGAACGACGGGATGAACGACGCCTGATGGTGCATGTAGCACTGCGGCGGCGAGGAGAAGAGGCCCTTGGGGCTGTCGCGGAAGTCGGTCGAGGCAACGGCCCCGGCGCCACCGGCCACGAACTTGTCGTTTTTGGCGAACCAGCCAAATTCGTTGATCGCTTCGATCACCTTTGGATCATCGAACTTGACCGTGTTGTTGACCCATCCGTCATAGACATCCGGCGTCTGGGTGCGCAGCATCATGTCTTCGACCCAGTCGGTCGCGGGCCAGCCGGTCGCTCCGCCCGACCCCAGCCCGATGCACCACGGCGTGCCACCGTCAGCCACGATCTTTTCGGTCAGCGCCTTCAGATCCTCCATGGTCTCGGGCACTTCATACCCGGCATCCTCGAAGTTCTCGGGCACGTACCAGACCAGCGATTTCACGTCGATCTTGTAGGGGAAGGCATAAAGCGCGGTGGCGCCATCCTTGCCCTTGTAGCTGCCAAGGCTGACCCAGCTGTCACCGGCGGCATAGTTCGACTGCAGCCAGTCCTGCGTTTCCTGACCCAGCGGCGCAATGAACCCCTTCGAGGCCAGATCACCGATCAGGCCGGGCTGCGGCAGCACGGCGATATCGGGTGGGCTGCCCGCCTGGGTGTCGATCACGATCTGCTGCTCGTAGTTTTCCGACGAGGAGTAGTTGACCGTCACGCCCGAAGCTGCCGTGAAGTAGGCCAGCATGCTTTCCACCAAAACCTGATCCTCGCCCCGCCAGGGACCGAAGATCGTCAGCGTCTGGCCATCCAGATTGGTGGCTTCGTCATAGGCTTTGTAGCTGTCCCAGTTGAAGGCACCCTCGCCCACGGGGAACTTCAAATCCTGCGCTGCCGCGCCAGTCGCGGCAAGCGCCAGCGCCGCAGCGCTTGCGTAAAGTCCGGTTTTCATTGTCATCCTCCCGAATGCGCGCGCCTCCCGGACGCGGCTTATGGTTCAAAGCGTCAGAATCACGGTCAAACCGCTTTGGATGGGTGACAGTCGCGTATCGCTGTTCGCAAGTCAATCTCTGCGCCCGGACACGTCAGGGTTGATCGCGTTATTCTGCAGGTGCGAAATGCCGTTTGTCCGGCCCGCGATTGACCGGCGCGAGGGGGGAGTTGGGCTTTGACGCACCCGAGTGCGGCCGTTACAGTCTGGCCAGTTTGAAACCGTTTTGGATGCCCGCGCGCCTGATGAACCTCAAGGAACTTGCCTCCAAGCTGGGTCTGTCGCCCACGACGGTCAGCCGCGCGCTGAACGGCTATCCAGAGGTGAACGAGGCCACGCGCGCGCGCGTGCTGGCAGCCGCAAAACGCCACCATTACCGCCCCAACACCCGGGCGATCCGGTTGGCCACGGGGCGGGCGCTGGCGGTTGGCCATGTCATCCCGCTGAACACGCGGCATGAGGTGGTGAACCCGATCTTTGCCGATTTCATCGCTGGCGCGGGTGAGGTCTATTCCCGTGCGGGCTATGACATGCTGATCTCGATGCTGTCAGACCAGGATGAAGAGCGGGTCTACCGCGAATTGCAGTCGCGGGGTGCGGTCGACGGGGTGATCGTGCATTCACCCCGGCTGGACGATCCGCGCATCCCATTGTTAACGTCGATCGGCCTTCCGTTCGTGGTGCATGGCCGCTCGACCGGAGCCGCCCTTCCCTATCCTTGGGTCGATGTGAACAACCGCCGCGCCTTTCAGCGGGCGACCGAGTTTCTGCTGGATCTTGGCCATCGCAGGATCGGCCTTGTGAATGGCCTGGAATACATGGATTTCGCGATCCGCCGCCGCACCGGTTACCTTGATGCGTTGGCCGGGCGGGGGATCACGAACGACCCCGCGCTGATGTCGTCCGAAGAGATGACCGAAGCGCGCGGCTTTCGCGCAGCCACTGCGATGCTGGCGCTGTCGGCCCCGCCCACGGCCTTTGTGGTGTCTTCGATGATATCGGCGCTTGGCGTGCGTCGGGCCATTGCCGACGCAGGGCTGCGGCTGGGGCGCGATGTCTCGGTGGTGATCCACGACGATGATCTGAGCTACCTCAAGAACGGCGACGACGTGCCGATCTTCACCGCGACCCGATCCTCTGTGCGCGAGGCGGGCCGTCAGGCCGCAGCGATGCTGCTGGCCTGCATCGCCAACCCCGATCCGACCCGCCACAGCCTGCTTGAAGCCGAACTCATCATCGGCCTGTCCACCGGACCGGCCCCGCAAAGGCCCTGACCCATGTTGCCCCACCGCGCCACCTTTCCCAAAGACTTCCTCTTTGGCACGGCCACGTCGAGCTATCAGATCGAGGGCCACGCGCAGGGTGGTGCGGGCCGGACCCATTGGGACGATTTCGCAGCCACCCCCGGAAATGTGGTGCGGGGTGAAAATGGCGCGCTGGCCTGCGATCACCTGAACCGGTGGGGGGGCGATCTGGATCTGATCCGGGATGCCAATCTGGATGTCTATCGCTTCTCGGCCTCCTGGGCGCGTGTGATGCCCGAGGGACGCGGGGCCCCGAACCGAGCGGGGTTGGATTTCTACGAGCGCCTTGTCGACGGGATGCTGGAACGTGGGCTGAAGCCTGCAATCACACTCTACCATTGGGAACTGCCCTCGCCGCTGGCCGATGAGGGCGGCTGGCGCAACCGCGACATCGCGGGATGGTTCGCCAACTACACCGAGGTATTGATGCGTAAGATCGGAGATCGCGTCTGGTCTGCCGCGCCGATCAACGAGCCTTGGTGCGTGGCGTGGCTTTCCCATTTCATGGGGCTTCATGCGCCCGGCCTGCGCGACATTCGCGCCACCGCCCGCGCCATGCATCATGTGGGGCTGGCGCATGGCCGCTCGATCCAGGCGATGCGGGCGCTGGGGGTCAAGAATCTGGGTGCGGTGTGCAACTTCGAATACAGCCAGCCCGCTGATGACACGCCGGAAGCCGCTGCCGCGGCGCAGCTTTACGACGGCATCTACAACCGCTGGTTCCTCGGTGCGATGTTCAAGGGCGAATACCCGGCCGAAGTGCTGGACGGTCTTGGCCCCCACATGCCCGATAAGTGGCAGGACGATATGGAGACGATATCGACGCCGGTGGATTGGCTGGGCCTCAACTACTACACCCGCAAGCTGATCGCCCCGGCCCCCGGCCCCTGGCCCGCGCTGCAAGAGGTGGAGGGACCGCTTCCCAAAACCCAGATGGGGTGGGAGATTTATCCTGAAGGCCTGGCGTTCTTTCTGCGCCGCGCGCATGCGGAATACGCCAGTGGCCTCCCGCTCTATGTGACCGAAAACGGCATGGCGAGCCCGGATGCGCTATCGGGCGACGATATCGATGATGAAGGGCGCATCGCGTTCCTGTCGCGCCATTTGCATGCTGTTCGCGATGTGATCGCCGAGGGCGTGCCGGTGAAGGGCTATTTCATCTGGTCGCTGATGGATAATTATGAATGGTCGCTTGGCTACGAAAAGCGCTTTGGCCTTGTCCATGTCGACTTCGAAACCTTGCAGCGCAGGCCCAAGGCATCCTATCACGCCCTTGCCCGCGCACTGGCGCGGGGCTGACGGAGCGCCGCGCATGAGCCTGTCTCTTCTCGCCGATATCGGCGGCACCAATACCCGCGTGGCGCTGGCGGACGGGCCGCGCCTGCGCGAAGCCAGCATCCGCAAGTTTCGCAATCGCGATTTTGCAGGGATCGGCGGTGTGCTGGAACGGTACATGGCCGAAGAGGGCGTAAGTGGCCTGACGGGCGCCTGCGTCGCGGCGGCGGGGCCGGTGCAGGACGGGGCGGTCACCATGACCAACCTTTTCGATGAGGCGGGCGCACCCTGGGTCATCGACCGCGCGCGAGTGACGCGCGCCACGGGCGCCGCGGCGGTGGCTGTTCTGAACGACCTGCAGGCGCAGGGGCAGGCCTTGGGCCATATCGCCAGTGACAATCTGCGCATGGTGATCGAGGGTCCTGCGCAGCCGGGGCGATCGATGCTGGTCGTGGGCCTTGGAACGGGGGTGAACGCCGCCCCGGTTCATCAGACGGCGATGGGCCGCGTGGTGCCGCCGTCGGAATGCGGGCATGTCAACATGCCCGCGCGGGGCGCCGAGGGGCTGCGCCTGCAACGCTTCATCGAGGCACTGCTGGGGCAGCGGGGCGAGGTGCCGCATGCGGGTGTGGAAGAGGTGCTGTCTGGGCGCGGCCTTGCCAACCTTTACGCCTTTGCCGCCGCAGAGGCGGGGCAAACGTCAAGCCTCGACAGCGCCGCCGTGCTGGGCGCGCTTGATGCAGGCGATCCGCTGGCGGCAGAGGCGGCGCGGCTTTACGTTTATCTTCTGGGGCAGATGCTGGCCGATCTTGCCCTGATCCATCTGCCCTTTGGCGGCATCTTCCTGATCGGTGGGATGGCGCGGGCGCTGACGCCCTCTTTCGCGCGGTTCAGCCTGACGGGTGCATTTCGCGAACCGCGTCGGGTGCCGCTGCTGACAAGGGATTTTTCGGTGACGGTGGTCGAGGATGATTTCGCGGCACTGACGGGATGCGCGGCGTATCTGATGGAAACGGCGGGCTGACGCCCGCCGCATTTGTACCTGCGATCCCCTGCTCTAGTGCGCCGCAGCGACGGCGCGCTTGGTCATCACCTTCACCAGATGCGCGCGATAGGCCGCTGTGCCATGCAGGTCGGCGATCATGCCGTCGGACGCCACGGTCAGCCCCTCGATTGCGGCGCCAGAAAAATTGCCCGACAGCGCGGCCTCGGCCTCGGGCCAGCGGAAGACGCCATCATTGGACGCGCCGGTGATCGCCACCCGCACGCCATCCTTGAACTTCGCCACAAAAGCCGCCGTCAGTGCAAATCGCGATGCGGGTTGCACGAACTTGGCATAGGCCGCCTTTTCCGGGATCGGGAAGACGACCTCGGTGATGATCTCGCCCTCTTCCAGTGCAGTCGTAAACATGCCCTGAAAGTAATCATCCGCCGCGATCCGCCGCATGTTCGTCACGATGGTCGCCCCAGACCCCAGCGCCGCTGCCGGATAGCAGGCCGAGGGGTCATTGTTGGCAAGGCTTCCACCTATCGTACCACGGTTCCTGACCGCAGGATCGCCGATCTGGCCCGCCAGCGCCGCAAGCGCCGGATAGTATTTGGCCGCCTCGGCGGCCACCGTCGCATGGGTCGTGGCGCCGCCGATGGAAAGCCCCCCGTCGCCCATGCAGACCCCCTTCATCTCGGAAATTCCGGTTAAACTGACAAGAACCGCCGGGGCCGCAAGCCGCTGCTTCATCGTGGGGATCAGCGTTTGTCCGCCCGACAGCGCCTGCGCGCCCTCGCCCGACATGGCCGCCACCGCATCCGCCACGCTCGAAGGCTTCACGAAATCGAAATTGTGCATCTGATCCTCCTCAGGCGTTCATCGCGGCCCAGACGCGCGCGGGCGTCAGGGGCATGTCGATATGGGTGATGTTAGTGTGGCCCGCGCGGTGCAGCGCGTCGATCACGGCGTTGACGACCGCCGGGGGCGACCCGATGGCCCCCGCCTCGCCGCAGCCTTTTACCCCCAGCGGGTTGTGCGTGCACGGCGTGATGCAGGAATGATCCACGTGATAGAACGGCACGTCATCGGCCCGGGGCATCGCGTAGTCCATGAACGAGCCCGACAGAAGCTGCCCGTTCTCGTCATAAGCGCAGTTTTCCATCAGCGCCTGCCCGATCCCCTGGGCCAGGCCGCCATGGACCTGCCCCGATACGATCATCGGGTTGACGATGTTGCCGAAGTCATCCGCAGCACTGAAGGCCACGATGTCCACCTTGCCTGTCTCGGGGTCCACTTCGACCTCGCATCCATAGGCGCCAGCGGGATAGGTGAAGTTCGACGGATCATAGAACGCCGTCTCCTCCAGCCCCGGCTCAAGCTCGGCGAGGGGATAGTTGTGCGGCACGTAAGCCGCCAGCGTCACCCCCACCCAATCGACCGACTTGTCGGTACCGGCCACGCTGAACTTGCCGTCCTTCAACTCGATGTCGCCCTCTGCAGCTTCAAGCAGGTGGGCGGCGATCTTCTTGGCCTTGTTGATGATCTTGTTCGTGGCCTTCACGATGGCCGACCCGCCGACAGCAAGGCTGCGCGAACCATAGGTGCCCATCCCCATGGGGGAGTTGGAGGTATCGCCATGGATGATCTCGATCTGGCTCGCGTCGATTCCGATCATCTCTGACACGACTTGCGCAAAGGACGTCTCATGCCCCTGCCCGTGGCTGTGCGAGCCGGTAAAGACAGAGATGGAGCCGGTCGCGTTCACCCGCACGCTGGCACTTTCGTAAAGACCTGCACGGGCACCGAGTTGGCCCACAAGGTTTGACGGCGCGATCCCGCAAGCCTCGATGTAATGCGCGATGCCGAAGCCGCGCAGCTTGCCCTTGGCCTTTGACGCGTCGGCCCGTTTGGCAAAGCCCGCGTGGTCCGATATCTCCAGAAGCTTGTCCATCGTCGCGTCGTAATTGCCGGTGTCATAGACCACGGCCACGGGCGTCTGGTAGGGGAACTGGTCGGGCTTGATGAAGTTCTGCCGCCGCAGGTCAACCGGATCGCGGCCAAGCTCGCGCGCCGCCTTGTCGATCAGACGCTCAAGCTGATAGGTCGCCTCGGGCCGCCCTGCCCCGCGATAGGCATCGACGGGCACGGTGTTGGTGAAGACCGCCTTCACGTTTACATAGATCAGCGGCGTCTTGTAGTTGCCCGCCATCAGCGTGCCGTGCAGCCAGGTGGGGATCGAGGGCGCGAAGGTCGAAAGATACGCGCCCATGTTGGCGTAGGTGTCGGTGCGGATCGCCATGAAGTTGTGATCCTTGTCGAGCGCAAGCTCGATCTTTGTCACATGGTCGCGCCCCTGCGCATCCGAGATGAACGCCTCGGACCGTGAGGCCGTCCATTTCACCGGCTGCTTCAACACCTTGGCGGCCATCGTCACCGCCGCCTCTTCGGCATAGTGATAGATCTTGGAGCCAAAGCCGCCGCCCACATCGGGCGCCACAACGCGCAGCTTCGATTCCGGGATCGCCAACACGAAGGCCCCCATCAGAAGCCGGATCACATGCGGGTTCTGGCTGGTGGTGTAGAGCGTGTGCATCCCCGAATGGTCTTCGTAATCGCCCACGGCGACGCGCGGCTCCATCGGGTTCGCCACAAGGCGGTTGTTCACGAGTTCCAGCGATACTGTATGCGCGGCCTTGGCAAACGCCTCGTTCACGGCGCCCTTGTTTTCTTCGACGAAGCCCCAGTCGTAGCAGAGGTTCGAGGTCAGGTCGTCGTGCACCTTGGTGGCGCCATCCTTCACCGCATCCTTCATGTCAAGCACGGCGGGAAGCTCTTCGATATCCACCGACATCGCCTCGGCGGCATCGCGCGCCTGTTCCAGCGTTTCAGCCACGATCAGCGCGACAGGATCGCCCACGTGACGCACCTTTCCGTCCGCCAGCACCGGGTGCTTGGGTTCCTGCATGACCTTGCCGAAGCGGTCGGTGACCTGCCACCCGCAGGGAATGCCGCCAAGCGCCGAGAAATCGGTGGCGGTAAAGACCTTCACCACGCCGGGGCTTGCCTCGGCTGCCTTGGTGTCGATCCCCTTGATCCGGCCATGCGCCACGTCGGATCGCACGAAATGCGCGTAAAGCTGGCCACGGATGTTGATATCGTCGGTATAGCGGCCCTTCCCTGTCAGGAACCGCACGTCCTCGCGCCGCTTTGTGCTGGCGCCAATGCCACCGTCTTTGGGCATGTCTCTCTCCCTGATGCTTGCTGGCCGCGCAGGATAGCGCCGCCGAATGTATCCGAAGGCAGGGTGGGTACACCCACCCTACGCGCCGTCACTCTGCCGCGATGGCCGCCACGTCCTGCCCAGATGCCGCCAGCACCGCCTTGACGATGTTGTGGTAGCCCGTGCAGCGGCAGATGTTGCCTTCGAGGTAATGCCGCACCTCAGCCTCGCTGGGCTTTGCGTTTTCGGCCAGAAGGGCGGCAGATGCCATCACCATGCCGGGCGTGCAGAAGCCGCACTGAAGCCCGTGATGATCCTGAAACGCCTGCTGGATCACGCTGAGCGATCCATCTGCATTCGCCATCCCCTCGATGGTGCGCACTGTGGCCCCTGCGGCATCCTGCGCGAAGATCGTACAGCTTTTAACGGCCTTGCCGTCCACATGCACCACACATGCCCCGCATTGCGAGGTGTCGCAGCCCACATGCGTGCCCGTCAGCCCCAGCCCTTCGCGCAGAAAGCCGGAAAGCAGCGTCCGCCCCTCGGCCTCGGCCGAAACGGTCTTGCCATTCACCGTCATCGTGACTTTCGTCATGTCGTTCCTCCCTTGGTCGTTTTGATCCTTGCGGGCCTAGCTGATCAGACGCTTCAGCCAGCCCTTCTTTTTCCCGTCGCCCGCTTCGGCCTCGGCTTCGGGTTCGGGTTCATCCACCGGGCCCTCCACCGCTGTCTGGAAACGGGCAAAGAAATCGTCCGCCATCTTCTTGGCAAATCCATCAATGATCCGGCTGCCAAGCTGGGCAAGCTTGCCACCCACGCTGGCCTCTACCTCATATGACAGGCGCGTGCCTTCGGCGATGGGTGCCAGCGTCACATTCGCGCCGCCCTTGGCAAACCCCGCAGGGCCGCCCTTGCCCTCACCGGAGATGCGCAATGACTGCGGCTCGACCATGTCGGTCAGGCTGACGACCCCGGTAAATCGGGCCTTCACCGGCCCCACCTTCTGCACCACGACGGCCTCGAACCCCGTATCGGGGCTGCCGGTCATGCTTTCACAGCCGGGTACGCAGGCCTTCAGCACATCAGCATCAAGGATCGCCGCCCAGACGGTGGCGGGATCGGCCTTGATGTCGCGTGCGTCGCTCAGTTTCATGAAGCCTCCGGCTCTGCCTGTCGAAACACTACGAAAGCGCGCCGACCGATACCATGCGACCTTGATCGTAACAGTCGCGCAAATCCATCCTCTTCAGCCAAGGCTTGCCAGAAAGGCACCAAGATCGCGTGCATCGATCGGTTTTGTCAGGACAGCCGCCCCCGCCTCTGCACAGCGCGCGGCAAGGCCCGGATCGCGGAGGGCGGTCACGATGCGCGCCGGGACCGCGCCGTGCAACCGTCTGACGCTGGCCAGGAAATCGAGCCCCGCCATCCCGGTGCCAAGGTTCTGATCGACCAGAAAGAAATCGGGCAGAATGCCGATTTCCTCGATCAGGGCCAGCGCCTCTTCACCGCTTGCCGCTTCCAGCACGCTCAGACCCCATTTTTCCAGCAAAAGCGTCATCGCACGCCGGACCTCGCCATCGTTTTCCACCAGAAAGGCGATACGATCACTTTTCGGGGTGGCCAGCGGCAGTGCGCGCGGCGCGCGGCCCGCCTCGGGTGCCGCGCCTTGCGCCTCGGCCAACGGCACCTGCACCATGAAGCAACTGCCGCGCCCAACCTCCGAGCGCAGGCCCAGAGGATGGCCCAACAGAACGCAGGCCCGCTCCACGATGGCAAGGCCAAGACCCATGCCTTCGGATGCGCTGGCGCGTGCGTTCAGGCGATGAAACTCCTTGAAGATATTGTCCTGCTCGGTCTCCGGAATGCCCGCCCCGGTATCCCAGACCTCGATCCGCACCATTCCGCGCCGCCGTCGCGCGCCCACAAGCACCCGCCCGCGATCTGTGTAGCGCAGCGCGTTGCCGATCAGGTTTTGCAGGATACGGCGCAGATAGGCAGGGTCGGATTGGACAACCACACCCGTGGGCCGCACCGCAAGGCGCAGCCCCTTGGCGGCTGCCACGGGCGCAAATTCATCCGCCAGTTGCCGCATCAACCGATCAAGGCGCACCGGCACCACGCTGACCGCCGCGCGCCCGCTTTCCAGCTTCGAGATATCCAGGAGCGCGCCGAGGATGCCCTCGACGGAATCGAGTGCGTTCTGTGCCTTCTCCAGCATTGGCTGGGTGCCGGCATCGCCAAGGGCCGAGGCGATGAAAAGCTTGGCCGCGCTCAAGGGTTGCAAGAGATCATGGCTGGCGGCCGCGACAAACCGTGACCGCGCCGCATTGGCGCGTTCGGCATGTGCCAGCGCGTCCTGCAATTCCAATGTGCGCGCCATCACGCGCGCTTCCAGCGTTTCGTTCGCGCGGCTCAGGCCTTCGATGGCGGCCTGTTCGGCGGTGACGTCCGTGAAGCTCATCACAAAACCGCCGTCAGGCATTTCCTGCGCAAAGACATCAAGGATCACCTCGCCGCCCATACGCCGCAAGGTAAAGCGCAACGGCGCACGGCCCGGCGCAGACACGGCCCATGCGGTCAGCGAGGCGGCATCCACCCCCGCCTCGAACCGCCCGCCTTCCTGCAGGCGATCAAGCAGCACGTCGAAGCCTGCCCCCCTGCGCAAGCGCGGCAGCGGAATTGCAAGCAACGCCCCCAAGCGCTGGTTCCACCCGACCAGCCTACCCCCCGCATCAAAGATGCAGACACCTTGATTTATATGATCGAGCGTGGCGCGGATCACCCGCGCCTGATCGTCCAGAAGCTTGCCACGCTCTTGCCGTTCAAGCCGGATGATATCGGTCACGTCGGTCTGCAGGATGACCGTGCCTCCGTCGCCGGTGCGATGCTCGCTGACCTGCACCCAGCGATCCCAGATCATCCGCACGTTGAAGATCACATGCCGGTCCTGATGGCGGCGCTTTCTTTGCACCGCCCAAGTTTCGGGCGCCTGCCCGTCCGGCAGTTCCAGATAGCGCGAGCGGCTGACGCATTCGATATAGCCTTCGAACGTCAGCCCCGGTTTCAGATGCTCGCGCAGATCAGGCATATGCATGCCAAAGCGGGAATTGCACAGGACCAACACATCGGCGGGATCAAACAGCGCGAAGCCTTCCTGAATGGTCTCGATGGCGCTGGCAAGGTTGGCGCGCGCGGCCTCGATGGCGCGGTTGGCCTCGGCCAGCCGCGCGTTGGAGGTGTTCAGAAGATCGAGCGCGCGCTCCAGATCGCGGGTCCGCTCGCGTACCTGATCCTCCAGCATCGCGGCGCGCTGGAACTGCGCATAGGCAAGGCCACTGTCATCCGTCTCGCGCTCGACCCGGCGCATCAGCACCTCGGCGATCCGGATCAGCTTTTCGCGCTGACGGAAGGGCGGATCGGCCGGGTTAAGCATGTCTTCGATCACCACGCACCCTCGGGTGGCCAGATCGCGACGCCCGTCATCGTCTGGTTCACATGCATGGCGTTCAACTGCTCGCCATAGGTGGAAAAGCCCACGACGCCATGCCGGGCCAACAGATCCGACACTGCGCCGTATTTCTGCGTTTCCTGCGCTTCGAGCCTGCGCAGAATGCAGTCGCAGGCAAGGATGGCACCCGGCGCCCCTCCTTCGGCCAGCGCGGCAAGTTCGCGCGCCAGATGGGCACCCAGATCCTGCGGTTCGGCGAGCGTCAGCACCAGCCCTTCGTCGATGGCAGAGAAAAAGACAAGATCGCCATTTTCGGCCACCCGCTGGATCGCGCGCACATGATGGCGGCCACCGACGCGCACGACCAAGGGGTGGGCGGCAAAGGTGAATGGGGTCAACTGGCCGGGATCCTTGCCCAGCATCCGCGCATATTCGCGCGCGGCGGGTTCGGCGTTGATCTCGTGCACGATGCGGCGGGCGGGATCGGCGCCCGTCACGACCATGCGGCGGTCGGTCGGCACCAGATGATCAAGGTTGAAGACCCGCACACGGCAGGCCGTGCGGATCATCAGCATGACCGCCGCATCGCGCCAAAGGCGGCCTTCGTGCAGCACGAATGTCTGGCCAAACCGCGTGCCGTCCCCCGCCGACCCCCCGAAAAGCGGTACAGGACCAAGGCCCGTGGATAGCGCAGCCACCAGTTCGTCCTCACGGATCGACAGGCCGTCCACCATCAAAAAGGCGAACTCGGACTCCCAGCCCGGTCGTGCCCGCGCCAGCGCCGCCCGCGCGCGCACCGCCTGCCCGGCCAGCGCGCCGGGGTTCATCGCATGCAGGTCCGGCACAAAGAGCGCCTCGGCAACAAAAAGCGCGGCAGGCAACCCGACAGCCACGATCTCGCCCTCGGCATACCCTTCGGGCGAGATCTCCCCCGCCGTCGTGCACCCCACAACGGGCGTCAGCCCGAAAACCGCGCTCGCCTCGTGCGCAACTGCGGCAAGGTCTGCTTCGGGTGACAGAAATAGGATGACCGCTGCAAACGGCCCCGGCCCAAGGCCTGCCGACAGGGTCGCCACCGGACGGGGCATTCTTACGCTGACATGCGCGCGCGCGATCACAGATCCCAAAGGATCGGCACCAGCCAAGGGCAGGGCACGGACAAGGGTCATTGCAGCCTCCCGATCCCGAAGCTAGGCCAAGGCCCGGCCCTCGTCCAGCGGCCTAGCCGTCTTCGGGCATCAGGGCCGCGAAACTGGCCTCTTGCGCGATCAGAACGGCTTGCGTGCGGCTTTGCACGCCAAGCTTGCGCATGATCGCGGTGACATGCGCCTTCACCGTCGTCTCGGCGATGGAAAGGTCAAATGCGATCTGCTTGTTCAGCATCCCGTCGCAGATCAGTTGCAGGATGCGCGCCTGCTGGCGGGTCAAGAGGCCAAGCCGGGCGATGGCCTCTTCGCGCGGGGTGGCGGGCGCCTCGGGGTCGGCCTGCGGCACGAACCCCTCGGGCAGCCAGACCTCGCCCCGGCGCACCGCATCGAACGCGGCCCGGAACGCCTCGCGCCGCGAATGCTTGGGCACGAAACCTGCCGCCCCGGCCCGGATCGCGGCCCCGATCACCCGGTTGTCGGCCAGCGAGGATACCACCACCACCGGCACACCCCCGGCACTGGCCCGCAGCCGTATCAAACCGTCAAGGCCGTTCACATCCGGCAGATTGAGATCAAGCACCACCACATCGGGCAAGGGCGAGACGTCAAGACGGCGCAAGGCAGCCTCCAGCCTATCCACCGTTTCGATCTCGCGCAGGCCCGCCACCGCCTTCAATGTCATCGCCAGCGCGTCGCAAAACAAAGGATGGTCGTCGACGATCAGCGCCGTGGCCATCGGGCGGGGGTCTGGGGGGCGATGGGCGGGCATCGAAGGTCCTTCCTTTGGGTGATCCTAACGCCCCGCGCCCGCCCCCGCCAGCGCGCCAAAGGTCGGACGCCTCAATACCACATGTCGCCCGATGCTGCCTTCTTGCGCGCCACGAAATCGTGCAGCGCCTCGCGGGTGCCGGGATCAAGGGGGGGCGCCTCATACTCCGCCAGCCGCTTCTTCCACAACGCATTTGCGCGGGTGGCCGCATCCGTGCTGCCAGCGGCCTCCCATTTCTCGAAGGGTTCGTTGTCGGCAAGATCACTGTCCCAGTACGCTGTCTCGTAATGCGCCATGGTGTGCGAACAGCCAAAAAAGTGATTGCCCGGTCCAACCTCTGCAAAGGCATCGACGGCCAGTTGATCGTCGTCGATCTTCACACCGTCAAGGTAGCTGTGAAGCGCCCCGCAAAGATCGGCATCCAGCATGAATTTCTCATACGACATGCTCAGAAGCCCGTCGAGAAACCCCGCCGCGTGCAGGATGAAGTTCGCCCCGCAATGGATTGCGGCCAGCATCGACATCGTGCCTTCAGTCATCGCCTGCGCATCGGGCAACTTCGAGGTGGTGAAATTGCCCGAACAGCGCAGAGGCAGGTTCAGCCTTCGCGCCAGTTGCCCGATGACCATGCTGCCGATTGCAGGTTCCGGCGTACCGAAGGTAGGGCTGCCCGAACGCAAGCTCATCGACGACAGGAAGTTGCCGAACACGACCGGCGCTCCCGGGCGTTCCAGTTGCGTCAGCGCGCAGCCCGCCATCGTTTCGGCCAGGCTTTGCGCGATGGCGCCCGCGTTCGTGACCGGCCCCATGGCACCACCAAGGATGAAAGGCACAACCACGGCGCATTGCCCGGCCCGCGCATAGGCGCGCAAGCTGCGCGTCATCGTGCCGTCCCACACAAGGGGCGAGTTGACGTTGACGTTGCCAAGGATCACGCAGTTTTCTTCCACGAACCCCGCACCGAACAGAATCCGGCACATTTCGATGCTGTCTTCGCTGCGCTCTTCCGCCGTGACAGACCCCATGAAGGGCCGGTCACTGAATTCGATGTGCGCCAGCACCATATCGAGGTGCCGCTTGTTGACCGGAATGTCCGTGGGTTCGCAGATCGTGCCACCGGAATGGTGGAAGTTGGGGCTGGACTGGGCCAGCTTGATGAAGTTCTGGAAATCCTCCAGCGTGCCAAAGCGGCGGCCCCGGTCGAGGTCCATTACAAAAGGGCTGCCGTAGGCGGGCGCAAAGACGACGCCCTTGCCCCCGACCTGCACCGAATTGGCCGGGTTCCGCGCGGCTTGGGTAAACTGCGCTGGCGCTGATTTCAGAACCTCGCGCAGCATACCCGGCTCGAACGTGACCAACAGCCCGTCCACCTTGGCCCCCGCGCGGCGCCAATGATCCAGTGCCACGGGATCGTCGCGAAACTCTATGCCCGTCTCCGCCAGAATGCGGTCGGCAGCGCGTTCGATCTTTTGCAGGTTTTCCTCGCCCAGAATGTCATAGGTCGGGATGTTGCGCAGGATATAGGGCCGCCCCGGCCCGCCGCCCTTGGCCGCGCGTTCGGCCGTCCGCGCCTGTCGCCCGCTCCGCACGCGAACTTCGCCCATCTCCGGTCTCCCCCATGCTGCATAGGGCATCTTGGGCGCGGGCTGGGCCGGTGTGGCCCTACCCGCGCGACGGTTGCATGTCTGATCGCGTCAGGGGCGGTGCCGTGCGGGCCATAGGCATGGCGTGCTCACCGGGCGCGGGGTGGCAACCTTGCGCAGGAACGCCGCCAGGGGCGCGGGACGCCGACAGGGCGGTGGCGGCGGGAAGGTTCATAAAAACTTCAAAAAAACGTTCTGCGGGCGCCGCGAAGGGCCGTGTAACTTGCAGAAACTCAACCTTAGGTTGAGCATCCGATCAACTGAAACCCCTTCAGGAAAGAAACAAGATGACAACCGAGCTTGATATGGATGCGGTCGCACACCGCGCGAAAAGCGGCCATGCTGCCCTGCAACACCATTTTGCTACCCTTGCAGCGGCCAACCAGGCGCTGACGGCGGATACCGACACCAGCTACAGCACCACATCGGCGACCGGCTCTTGCGCCTATGTGTTTGTCTATCTTCAGGTCGATTGCTTGATGAAATTCGCGGATGGAACGAATCTGCAGTTCAACGGCAAGGGGATGGTGGCCGGTCTTGGCGCAACGGGATCTCTGGGGGGAAGTTGCACCTTCAACATGCCGCCGAGTTCGCTGATCGGCGCCAGCGGGATCACGTTCGAGGCATCAAGCATCGGCATCGTCGCGGGCGGGTTTCAGGTCACCTGGTACAAAGACCACCGCTACATCGGCCATGGCGAATTTGTCGGGGTGGGCGTTCAGTTGGGCACGCCGGGCGGCGGCTGGGGCAGCTTCAGCTGATATCGGGGATGCCCGGCAGGCAATGCATGTTGCCCGCCGGGCGTTCAGGTGATGACATCGGGCGCCGTGCGGCCGGTGAATGCGCCGATGGCGGCAAGGTCGTGTGCGGCCCGGATCACCGGGGCCAGCGCCTCCTGCGGGGCAAGGTCCAGCCCCTGTGGCCCGGCTGCATACCGCTCCAGATACAGCCGCAACGTGGCGCCTTCCGTTCCCGTCCCCGACAGACGCAG
>JBBSBE010000001.1:0-100018 GCA_038251625.1 Rhodobacterales bacterium | reverse complement strand
TCGTGGCCGCACAATCTGTGTCAAAGGGTGCTGTCCCGGAAGAAACGGCCCTTGTTGTGCGCCTGGTCCGGGCTGAGTTGCGCCCTGACCGGCAAACAGTTTCGCTGACCGGCTATATTGCGGCCCGCAAAACGCTGATGGCGGCATTCTCGAACGCGGGGCGCGTGGGATTGATTTCAGTGATTGAGGGCGACCGGGTGAAAAAGGGTGACGAACTCGCTCGGATCGAGAGCGTCGCACAGGAACAGGCACTCCGTTCAAAAGAGGCAGGTCTGGCATCGGCGGTCGCTGGGCTGACGCAGGCCCAAAGCGATTTCACTCGCAATGACGCGCTTCTGGCGCGAGGTGCCACGACGCGCACGGTTCGGGATACCGCCGAAAACGTTTTGATCGCTGCCGAGGCGACGGTAGCCGAAGCGCAGGCCGAACTTGACCTTGCGCGCAAGGACCTTGACGAAACGGTGCTGCGCTCACCTGCGGATGCGATCGTTACATCGCGCGATGCGGAGGTCGGACAGGTGGTGGCTGCCGCCGAGGGGGTCATCGGTTTGGCCATTGGCGCGGAATTTGACGCGGTTATTGGGGTTCCCGAGGTTCGGTTGTCGGTTCCGCGCAATCCTGTCGACGTCCAACTCGCCCTTTTGGGAAGCACATCGTCGCCCTTTCGCGGCAAGGTTCGCGAGATTTCGCCCGTCGTCGACACGAAAACCGGAACTGTCCAGGTCAAGATTGGTGTGATTGATCCGCCCAAGGAGATTGCCATCGGCGCAGCGGTACAGGCGATGGTCGAATACATCGAAGCGCCAATCATAGCGCTTCCCTTTTCCTCTCTGACCGCGACAGCCTCGGGCCCGGCCGTTTGGGTGGTCGATCCTGCCAGCTTCACGGTCAAATTGCGGCAGGTAGAAATCTTGCGTCATGAGAGCGGGAAAGTCATTATTCGCAGTGGATTGCAGGACGGTCAGATCATTGTCGGGGCGGGCAGCCAGCTGCTTTATGAGGGGCGGCTGGTGAAAGATGCGGGACCCACGAATGAGATGAACCAATGAGGTACTTTCAGCAGGTTACGCTTGCGTGTGCTCTGGCCTCTTTGCCCGTTGCCGGTTTTTGCGCTGAAGATGATGCAGTTCCCCTGCCACCGCGCCCGATCGTAACGGAGATTGCCCATGCCGAAATCGGACGCGGCTTGACGTTTCTTGGTGACGTTAGTTCACGCAGTGAAGCGAATCTTGCATTCCCGATTCCCGGAATAATGGTCGAACGTCTGGTCGACGCCGGTGCGGTCGTCGACGTTGATGACGCATTGGCGCTCCTTGATCCTACTGATTTCACCAATGCCCTGCGCCGTGCAGAAGCCGCAGTCATTATTGCAACGTCCCGTCTGCGC
Source organism: Rhodobacterales bacterium (assembly GCA_038251625.1). Lineage (GTDB taxonomy): Bacteria > Pseudomonadota > Alphaproteobacteria > Rhodobacterales > Rhodobacteraceae > JBBQXK01. Next base: position 98,631 of record JBBSBE010000001.1, on the reverse strand, counting down.
ACAGTGTCGGACGCTGCGGATCGCTCGCGCACTCTGGTCGACCGTGGTGTGAACAGCGTGCAAGATCTGGAACGGGCCGAACAGGCGCTGGCGGCTGCGCAAGCGACCGTCGATCAGGCCAACGCAGCCGTGGTCAGCGCACGTCAAAACCTTGAGGATACAAAGCTTCGGGCGCCCCGCGCCGGTGTTGTCACTGCCACCTTTGCTGACGCTGGCACTCAACTTACCGCTGGTCAGCCTGTTTTGCGCTTGTCGGGCATCCAGGAGCGTGAGGCAGTGATCGATATGACCGAAGATCAACTTGCCCGCTTCTCCATCGGAGATGTCTTTTCTCTGACGCTGCTCGCCAATCCTGAGGTTCGGTCATCGGGTCTCCTTGCGTCCGTCGATCCGGTCGCCGATGCCACAACGCGCACCCGCCGCGTCCATCTGCGCATTGAAACGCTCTCGCCCGGCTTTCGTCTGGGTGCGCTGGTTGAAGCCCGTCCCAATAGCGGCGCGGGTATCGCACGCTTGACCATTCCTGCGGCGGCTTTGCGCGCGGATGGCACCGTTTGGGTGGTTACGCGCCCTGCAAATACAGTGCGCAGCATTCCCGTCACCAGTGGCAACACCTTTGGTGAGCGGATCGAGATCCTTGATGGTTTGGCTGCAGGTGATGAAGTGGTGGTGAAGGGTGTTCATTCGCTCTCGGCAGGGCAGGCCGTAGGGCCCCGTTTCGTTGGTCGGGAGGCGTTGGAATGAAGCGTTTCAACCTGTCCGACTGGGCGCTCAATCACCGTTCAATGGTCTGGTTCTTCATGATCATGTTCACCGTTGCGGGCATCGCCGCCTACTTTGCCATGGGGAGAGAGGAAGATCCCAACTTCGCCATCAAGACCATGGTCGTCACGGCCTCTTTGCCGGGTGCCACGGTTGCCGAGACTGCAAAGCAGGTAACGGACAGGATCGAGAAGAAGCTGCAAGACCTTGACGAACTCGACGTCACACGGTCGATCACATATCCGGGCTTCGCCGTTGTCTATGTCGACCTTCTGGCCACAACCAAGGCGAGCCGTTTGCCAGAGCGATGGCAGCGGGTACGCAACTACATGGCCGATATTCGCCCTGATTTTCCACAAGAGTTTCAAGGCTTTTCGTTCAATGACCGTTTTGGAGACGTTTATGGCAATGTCTATGCCCTGACGTCGGACGGATTCACCCCGCGCGAAATCCGCGACTTTGCGGAACACATCCGCACCAGCATACAGCTTCTGCCCGATGCCGGTCAGGTCGATATCTATGGCACCCGCGACGAGGTGGTATATCTGGAGTTTTCGACGGCTCGCCTCGCGACCCTTGGACTTGATCAGCAGCAGGTACAGGCCAGCCTTTCTGCACAGAACGCCATTGTTCCCTCGGGTATCATAGACGCAGGGCCCGAGCGTGTGGTGGTGCGCGTAGGCGGCCAGTTTTCTGATATTGCAAGCCTTGAGACGATCAACCTTCGTGTGGGCGACCGTTTTTTTCGGCTGACCGATGTGGCTACTGTGCGGCGTGGCTACACCGACCCGCCGAGCCAGCTGTTCCGCGTCGACGGGGAAGAAGCGGTTGGCATTCAGGTGGGTTTGCGCAAAGGCGCCAACATCGTGACGTTTGGCGAAGAGTTGCAAACCCTGATCCGCACCGAAGAAGCTGCCCTTCCGATCGGCGTGACGCTCCACCAGGTCGCGAACCAGCCAGAGGTGGTTCAGGAGTCTGTCAGCCACTTCGTGCGGGCGCTGATCGAGGCGGTGGTTATCGTCCTTGGCGTCAGTTTCATCAGCCTTGGCTTTCGCGCGGGCATTGTGGTGTCGCTTTCAATTCCGCTCGTCCTTGCCGTCACCTTCGTCTTTCTGAACTACTACGGTATCACGCTGCAGCGCATTTCGCTTGGGGCGCTGATCATTGCGCTGGGGCTTCTGGTGGATGATGCAATGATCGCCATCGAAACGATGGTGTCCCGCCTAGAACGAGGCGAGACACGGGAAAAGGCAGCCTCCTACGCATGGACGTCGATTGCGTTTCCAATGCTTTCGGGCACGCTCATCACTGTTGCCGGTTTCATCCCGATTGGACTGAACAATTCGGCAGCTGGGGAATACACCTTCTCGCTTTTTGTGGTCATCGCCATTTCGCTTCTTGTCAGCTGGGTTGTTGCCGTTGTCTGCGCGCCGCTGCTGGGTGTCACCTTCCTGCCACGGACACTGAAGCACCATAGCGGAAAGCCTGGGTTCACCCGGCGGATTTTTCACGTTCTCCTGCGCGCGGCCATGCAGTTCAGATGGATCATGATTGGCCTCACCGTCGTGGCGTTCGCGTCATCGATCTACGGCCTGCGCTTTGTTGAAAACCAGTTCTTCCCGGCCTCTGACCGGCCAGAACTCGTTGTCAACTTCACCCTACCGCAAACCGCCACGATCACGGAAACCAAGGCCGAGCTGGATCGTTTCGAAGAAAAGCTGAAGGGCGACGAACGGATCGACTTCTGGTCATCTTATGTTGGGCGAGGTGCGGTACGGTTCATCTTAACCTACGACGTGCTGACGCCAGGACCGAATGTCGGCCAGATCGTGATCGTGCCGAAATCCATTGAAGCGCGTAATGCGTTGCGCGATGACCTCAGATTGTTTGCCAGCACGCAATTTCCGGGCGACGATATCTTCATCAACCTGCTGGAAATCGGCCCGCCCGTCGGGCGTCCGGTCCAATATCGCGTAGCGGGGCCCGATCCTCTGATCCTGCGCGACAGGGCACGCGATTTCTATGCTTTGCTTGCCAGCGATACGCGTCTTGGCGGCATCATCATGGATTGGAACGAACCTTCGCGGCTTGTTCAGATCAATATCCTGCAAGATAAGGCGCGGCAGCTTGGCGTGACCCCGGCAGCGATTTCCAATCTCCTGAACACGATTTTTGCTGGTAGCACGATCACCCAGCTGCGCGACGAGATCTACCTGATCGACATCAACGCCAGGGGCGACGCCGCCTCGCGCCAGTCGGTCGAAGGCGTGGAAGGCTTGCAGCTGTTGGTCGGAAGCGGCACGTCCATTCCGCTTTCAAGCCTCGCTACCTTTACCTACGACACCGAACTGGCCCAGATCAGTCAGCGCAACCGGGTGCCCACAATCACACTGAAAGCCGGGATCGACACCGCGGCCCAACCGGCCACGATCGTTGCCGATCTGGCGCAGAAAGTGACGGCATTCAACGCAGCGCTGCCTTCCGGCTATACCGTTGAAGTTGCTGGCGCTGTTGGTGAAAGCGCCAAGGCGCAGGCGCCGATCGCGGCGGTCGTGCCATTGATGCTGGTGATCATGCTGACGCTCGTAATGATCCAGATGCAGAGTTTCCGCCTCAGCTTTGTTGTGATCTGTGCCGGTCCCCTGGGAATGATCGGTGTCGTCATTGCGCTGTTTCTGTCCCAGAAGCCGTTGGGGTTCGTTGCGATCCTGGGCATTCTGGCGCTTCTTGGCATCCTCATTCGCAATTCTGTGATCCTTGTCCACGAGATCGAGGAGCTTCGCCGCGCACATGGGCGCAGTCGGTGGATCGCGGTTTTTGAGGCGGCAGACAGCCGGGCGCGTCCCATCCTTCTGACGGCGGCAGCGGCGAGCCTTGCCATGATCCCGATCTCACGTCAGATTTTCTGGGGTCCTATGGCCTATGCCATGATTGGCGGGATCATCGTCGGCACGGTGATTACGCTCTTTTTCGTTCCCGCCCTCTACCTTGCCGTGTTTCGTGTCAAACGCGAGCGTGACAGCGAAACGCCCTCACCGTCTGGGGAGCCGCAGTGAGGAGCAGCCGAAATTCCCCTTGAGGTCGGTCACCATCACCCGGCGTCACCACGGCGCGCGCGGTCGGAACCCACGAAACAGAACACGGGAACGACACACGGCAAAGTAGGGTTTTGTCAGGGGGCTGCGTCTTGAGCGAGGCAAAGCGGTCCCGTATCACCCCGTGCGAACCAAGGCGAACTGGATCTGATCGGATGCGGTTTTGCACCTGGCGCTAACCCCTGTGATAGATGCGGTCAGGGCGGACGAAATCGCAGCCATCATTCGATATATCAATGTCGGCTTGTTCTTAAGGGTGGACAGGCGCGATCCATGTCGGGTCACCCCGGACGCCTCAAACGCATGTGACGTTTCGGAGACGACGTGGACGCATGGAGCAAGAAGATCGGGGGCGACCGTTCGATCCCAGCCCCCCACTACCGCAAAGGAGGACGGCTTAACGGCGAGGAAGGATTTGTTTCTTGACGGTGCAATACCGCGTCGGGGTTCGCGCATCGAAGGCTCCGTCTGGATGATTACCGCCCAGAACGCACCACGTGGCCGTCACACGATCTGCGATCCGCGATGGCAGACCGGCCATCTCTCACCGAAGACTTGTGGACTGCCCCGCAGGTTCTGCCCGGTTCCTTACCACCCTATTGAGCTGCGCCCAGACGCGAGAGGTCGACAGCTGCAAATGAGGGAACACCAAACTGGCCAAGCGCGCGTACAAGTTCCAGGCTCAGGATATCCAGCGCGCGCCGGGCGCCATCAGCTCCGCCTGCTCCCACACCATAAGCCATTGCCCGACCGCAAAGGGCAAAGTCCGCACCGCGTGCCTTGGCCCGCAGGATATCCGAACCACGGCGGATGCCACTGTCCAAGATGATCTTTATCCGACCACCAAGAGCCGCGGCTATGGGTGGTAAGGCCTCGATTGTTGGGGGGCCGAATGCGACCTGTCGACCGCCGTGGTTTGATACGACGATACCGTCACAGCCCAGTTCCGCGCATTTCACGGCATCTGATGGATGGAGGATGCCCTTTACCAAGAGCGTCCCCTTCCATCGGTCCCGCAAGCGCTTCAAATCGGCCCAGGTGAAACCGGGTGTGATCAGGGTCTTTTGCACGTCAGCGTAGGAGGTCGCCCTTTGCAGCAGGTCTGCGTAGTTCGCGATATTGGGCTTGCCGTGTTTCAAGGTTGCGAGCGACCACCGCGGATGAGCGATCAAGCCCGCGATCACCTCTGGTGTGATCCTGAACGGAACGGCGAGTTGATTGCGGATGTCGCGATCCCGCTTGCCTGCTGCGGGGACATCGGCGGTCACCATCATGACGTTATAGTTGGCAGCCTCGGCGCGCGTGATCAATCCTTCGGTCACCGACGCGTCGCTGGACACGTAAAGTTGGAACCAGCCATTTCCATCTGCGGCCTCGGCTAGCCGCTCCAGCGTGGTCGAGGCTGCCGAACTGGCAACGTAAGGGATGTTTGCACTCTTGCAGAGCCGGGCAAGCATCAGATCCGCGCCTGGCCAGAAGGCGTTCAGCATGCCGATGGGCGCCATGCCGAAAGGGAGGGCGAAAGTCTGGCCGAACAGAGCGACGCGCGCATCGATATCGGACACATCAACCATGTAGCGGGGTGTCAGTTCGACCTCTTCGAACGCCTCGATATTGCGGCGCAGGTTGCGCTCCGACTCCGCGCCGCCATCGACCAGATCAAAGGCAAAGCGCGGGATCCGGCTTTTGGCGCGGGTGCGCAGATCGTCGATTGAGGCGGCACGGTCCAGAGCCATCAGATCGACCACCCGCCATCGACGGCAAAGGCCTGTCCGGTGGTGAAGGCGGACAGATCGCTTGCCAGATAGCATGCCATCTCGGCAATCTCTTCTGGTGTGCCCAAGCGGCCCATCGGCTGGCGAGCGACAAAGGCGGCATGAGCCTTGTCGAAATCACCGGTCGCGGTCAAACGCTCCTTCAGCGACGGGCTTTCCACCGTGCCGGGGCAGATCGCGTTGCAGCGGATGCCGCTTCTGACGTAATCGGCCGCGATGGATTTGGTCATGCCGATGATCGCCGCCTTGGACGCACCATAGGCAAAGCGGCGCGGCGCCCCCTTTTTGCTTGAGACGATGGACGCGATGTTCACGATGGACCCTTGGCCACGGTCCAGCATGCCGGGTAGCACCATTTTCGTCACATGATAGATGGCCTTGGCGTTCAGGTTGAACGACCGGTCCCAATCCGCCTCAGTACAATCGAGGATCGTGCCGTCGAAAACGCAGCCCGCGCAATTCACCAGAATCTGTACAGGCCCCAAAGACTGAACCAGGGCTTCGACGGCCGGAACGTCAAGCACATCCAACCCTTTGCCGGTGATGTTCTGCGATGTAGCGGCAAGGCTATGCACAGCGGCCGCGTCAATGTCGGTGGCGATCACAGTTGCCCCGCGTCTGGACAACGCCTCGGCGCTTGCACGTCCGATGCCGTTGCCTGCGGCGGTAACGAGGGCAGTTTTTCCGCTCAGTGATTGTTCCATATGTCCTCTCTCAGCGGGCAAGCCACCCGCCATCGACAGTGATCACGCTGCCATGGCAATAGGCGGCTGCGTCGGATGCCAGAAACACGGCAGCGCCTGCTATTTCAGATGCCTCTGCAAAACGCCCGGCGGGTAAGCGGTCCAGCAGTGCCCTGGTGCGTTCCGGGTCGTTGCGCAGCGCCTGAGTATTGTCGGTGGCGGTGTATCCGGGGGCGACCGCATTCACGTTCACGCCATGCGGCGCCCATTCGTTGCACAATGCCCGCGTCAGCCCGATCACCGCATGCTTGCTGGCCGTGTAGGCGGGCACGCGCAAGCCACCCTGAGCGCCCAGAACCGACGAGACGATGATGATCTTTCCCGATTTCTGCGCCACCATGTGGCGCCCCGCAGCCTGCGACAGCAGCCAGATGGAATCGAGGTTCACCGACAGCACCCGCCTCCACGCCTCGGGGGACATGTCCACCGAATTCTCACGGTGGATGATGCCAGCGTTGTTCACCAGAATGTCCAAGTCGCCCAAGGCGTCCTTGGCGAAATCCACCACACTGGCGGCTCCGGTTTGATCCATGTCGGCAAAATCAGCCCGGACCGCCGCAGCCTCGCGGCCCATGGCCCGGATTTGCGTAAGCGTATCCTCTGGCTGATGGCTGCGATAGGTCAGCGCGATATCGGCTCCGGCGGCGGCAAGGCCAAGGGCGATGCCCTGGCCGATGCCCGTCGCGCCGCCGGTGACCAAAGCCTTGCGACCGGTCAAGTCGAAGGGATTTGCCATCGTCAGTAGCGGTTCGCGATGGGCAGTTCCTCGGCCGGGAACAGGCTGATGACCTCGCAGCCGGTTTCGGTCACGACCACCTCTTCCTCGATCCGTGCGGCGGAATAGCCGTCGGACGCGGGGCAATAAGTTTCAAGCGCAAAAACCATGCCGGTCTTGATCTCCATCGGGTGATCCAGACTGATTGCACGGCTGATGATGGGCCGTTCATGCAGGGCAAGGCCCAGACCATGGCCGAATTGCAGGCCGAAGGCGGCATCCTCGTTCGGGAAACCAAGGCTTTCCGCGGTTGGCCAAACCTTGGCGACCTTGTCGGTTGTCACGCCCGGCTTGATCATCGCGATGGAAGCGTCGATCCATTCGCGGGCTTTCACATAGGCGTCGTTCTGCGACGGCGTCGCGCGGCCCACATTGAACGTGCGATAGTAACAGGTGCGATAGCCCTGATAGCTTTGCAGGATGTCGAAGAACGCCTGATCGCCGGGGCGGATCAGCCTGTCGGTGAAGTTATGGGGATGCGGATTGCACCGTTCGCCTGAAATGGCGTTGATCGCCTCAACATCGTCGGACCCCATTTCATAGAGCATCTTGTTGGACAGCGCGACGATGTCGTTTTCGCGGATGCCGGGCTTCAGCTCTTCGTAGATCATGTGATAAACGCCGTCGACCATGGCGGCAGCTTGGGTCAGAAGTTGAATCTCGTCCCAGTTCTTGATCTCACGCGCTGCCAGCATGATCTGCTGACCGTCCACCACGTTGATGCCTTCTTCGCGCAGGGCGTGGAACATCGCGGTTTCGGCATAATCCACACCCACTGGCATGTCGGCCATGCCCGCATCCTTGATCAGCTGGGCAATCTGCTTGGCGTACTTCTGCATGAGGCCGAATTCCGGCGGTATCGTTCCGCGCATACCAACAACACCTGCAAGGCAGTGGCTCGGCTCCAGCCAGTCCGAATGCCGCTTGTGATGCATCGCGGCCGAGCCGAAATCCCAGACATAGGGGCTGTCGTCGCCGGTCAGCAGGCAGAAGCGGCACATCTTGTCGCGTTCCCATTCGCCGATCTTGGTCGAGCTGACGTAGCGGATGTTGTTCACGTCAAACAGCAGCAGCGTCCCGGCCTGCGACGCCTGTAGGGCCTGCCTGGTGCGCGCCAGACGGTAGCGACGCAGGCGATCATGGTCGATCCTGCGCTCGAAATCGACTGAGGTGTGACCCCAGGCAGGCAAGCGCTCACGCCATTCCCAGTTAGGTTCAAGATCCTTTGGCGTCAGCAGGTTGGGCATCAGGGCGCGTGACATGGCAGTCTCCTCCGAAGGGTAAGAGTCCCTCGTTTTTTCAAGTTTTCAATTTGGGAACGCAGCTACTGGATGCACCAGCCGCCATCGATGTGGATCATCTGGCCGGTCATGTAGTCGCTGTCGTCCGAGCACAGAAAAGACGCGGTGCCGATGATATCCTTGGGGTAGGACACGCGCTTGATCTGCAAGGCGTCGCGCACGATGTCATCGTAAGCCTGGCCCTCGCGCTCCTTGAAGCCGATTTCGACGAGGTCCTTGTCCAACTGCTCCCACAGTGGAGTTACCACCACGCCGGGGGCATAGCCGTTGACAGTGATGTTGTGCTCGGAAAGGCTGATCGCGCCACAGTGGGTCAGCGCCAGGCAGCCGTATTTCGACGTGCAGTAGACCGTCACATCAACCAGCGGCTTGCGCGACGCGATGGAACCCACATTGATCAGCTTGTAAGGGTGCCCCTCCATCGGGCCCTGGGCGATCATCTGGCGGGCCGTTTCCTGCATGCCCAACCACATCGCCTTGGTGTTGACGTTCATGATCATGTCCCAGTTGTCTTCATCGATATCCATGAAGAACCGGGGCTTGTTCAGGCCTGCATTGAACACGCCAATATTGATCGAACCGAACGCCTTGACCGTCGCGGCCACTGCGGCAGCGTTGTCGGCGCGCTTGGTCACATCCATTCTGATGGCGACGGCCTTGCCGTTGCCCGCGGCGTTGATCTGGTCGGCCATCTTCTGTGCCTCGGCCTGATCCAGATCGCCAAGGCACACGTTGGCGCCTTGGGCCGCGAAAGCCTCGGCGTTGGCGGCACCCATGCCGCGGGCCGCGCCGGTGATCAGTATATTCTTACCTTTCAGGCGATTGGGGTCCATGGTCTCTCCTCCTCGATTCAATCCGTCCGGCGTCGCGGCATCAGCGCATCGGCCCGAGCCTGGGCGTTGCGCAGGGTTTCACGCGGCGACGTGATGCCGCGCAGCATGTCGTGAAATTCTTCCCCGCAGATCTGGATGATGTCGCAAATCTCAGGCACCGGCGGGCGTGGCCAGAATTGCAGTTCGTCGCGCCACGACATGGCATCTACCGCCTCAAAGATTGTCGAGGTGGCGCGCACGTCCGGGTCGGCCCCCACCGAATAGCGCGCATTGGTGCGGCTGCCATTCTGCACATACAGTTTCTGCGCCTCGGGCGAGGCAAAGATGGTCAACGCCTCGACGGCGTCGGCCACCCGCTCGGGCGCCAGATTCGCGGGAATGCACATCACGTAGCCACCTACAGGGGCGATCTGACGCGCGCCCGGCCCGGCAGGGTGGGGCAGGTATCCCGTTTTGCCGTAGGCAGGCGATGTGACGTCCAGCTCGAAATACGGGGCAAGCAAGGTATAACCATAGGCCATGGCGATACTGCCTGCCGCATAGGGACGGATCCGTTCGTACCACGACATCGACAGGATATCGGGTGGCGAATATTGCAACAGTTCCAGCAGGAATTCCGCCGCGTTCAGACCTGCCTCTGTGTCGATCGTCGGGCGGTAATCTCCCTGTGCAAGACTGTCAGTGTCAAACCCGCCCGCGATTTCCTTCAGGTTCAGCACGGGCTGCCCGAAATCCGCCATCGTCATCAGAACCGTGTGGCCGAGTGCAGTCCCCCGCGCTGCATTCCAGGCGATGCCGTGGCGTCCCCTCGCCGGGTTGTGCAGGGTTTTTGCCGCCAGCAAGAGCTTGTCGGCGGTCGCCGGTGCGTCCAGCCCGGCCTCGGCGAACAGGTCGCGGCGATAGAACAGCAATTCGGGAGTCGTCTGGGCGGGTACGCCGTACGCACGGCCGCCCCAATGGGCGGCTTTCCAGCCTGCGGTGTGAAAGTCCGCAGGGTCCAGGCGCCCCAGATCCATGACCTCATCCAGTGGCGTCAGCACACCCTTGGTTGCGAACTCGCCGATCCACGGCAAATCCACAGCGATGATGTCATAGCGGCTGGTGTCACGTTCGGCGTTGCGCAAGGCTTCGTCGCGCAGGCGGTCGATAGAAAAGGCCCGTTGGGTGATCTTTGCGCCGATGACCTGTTCGAACTGCCGCTTGAGGTTGTCCATCACCATGAACGTGGGATCGCCGTGGACGAGCATTCGGATGCCGCCAGGAGCCTTCAAAGGCTCGGCGAGCACGTTCAGCGGTGGAATCGACTGCGCCGCCTTGTAGCTGCCGCCGTAGTAGTAATCGCGAATTTCATCTGTCTTTACGTTGCCACCAAAGGTGCGTTCCGCAAGGCGGCCGACCCGCCCCGACAGCTGCACCCATCGCTCCAGCAACTTGTCGCTGGGATGAACCGAAAAGCTCTTGCCGGTTTTGGTGCGCGCGCGGTGCTCAATCAGTCCGGCCTCCTGCATTTCGCGCAGGCGGCGGTTGGCTGTGGCATAGGGAACATGGCTGGATGCGATCAGCGAAGTTGGCGTGATCCGCTTGCCTTCGAAATGCCACCGCAGCAGGTGCAACGCCATGCGCAGATGTGCGCTGGGCGCGACGATATCGAGCGTGGCTTCAAGCTCGTCACTGAAATCCTCGACAAACGACAGGATTGCTAACGATTCCTGCGACGATTGCAGTGCGACTGGCGTATTCTGGCTGTGTTGGTGCATCGCATTCATCGCAGGTGCAGGCCTCTTCACATCATGGCGCGCCGCCGACCGCACAATTTTATCGATATTGGACTTTTGGGGTGTTTTCACGCTGTGCTCCTCGTCACAATGTCCACATTGGCGATCAGAGCGTATGCCCAAAATATTCAGTTTGGAAAATAAATTATCCATTTTGGATATTTTCGACAGAGGGGCGGCCGCAGGCAGGCGTCAGGATACACCGCAATCGCACGGTGAACCGGCGATCACGCAGCGTCCGGGAGGGACGACAGAAAATTCAAAGCCATCTTGGGAGGAGACCTGAATGAAACTTCGCACAGTGTTTATCGCTTCTACCGCTATCGTTCTGGCAGGTGCTGCCACTGCCGAAACGATGAAAATCGGCATCACGCAGAACAATGTGGGCGTCGACAGCTATCAGACCACATACGAAAAGGCCTTCATCGCAGCGGCTGCGGCCAATCCGGATGTAGAGGCTGTGGTGCTGGATGCGGGTGGCGATGTCGCTCGGCAGATCGCCCAGATCGAAGACCTGATCCAGCAAGAAGTAGACGCTATCATCATCTGGCCGACCAACGGTGAGGCGGTGATCCCCGCTGTGCGCAAGGCGTCGCAAGCGGGTATTCCGGTGATCGTGACCAACTCGAATATTGCCGAGGCCGGCTTTGAATTCGTCAAATCATTCTCTGGCCCCGACAACATCACCCAGGGCGCGCGATCGGCCGAGATCATGTGCGACAAGTTCAAGGACATGGGGATCGCGGAGACGGCACAGGTGGTGCAGATCAGCGGCCAACCCGGCTACACAACGGCGATCGAGCGCCAGAAGGGCTTTGACGACCGCCTGCCCGAGGTGTGCCCGAACGTGAAAGTTGTGGAAACCCAGCCAGGTGACTGGAATCGCGAGAAATCGCAGCAGGTCATGGAAGCCTTCCTAGTGAAATACGACAAGATCGACGGCGTATATGCAGGCGACGACAACATGGGGGTTGGCGCGCTGAACGCCGCCAAGGCGGCTGGCCGCGAAGGCATCATCTTTGTGGGCGCCACCAACTTTGCTGTAGGCTATGAGGCGATGGCTGCGGGCGATTACTGGGGTTCGATCTATCAATCCCCGGTGGACGACGCCGAAGCGGCGTTGAAAACCGCGATCGACGTGCTGAAAGGCGCGGATGTGCCGTTCCTGAACTACTTCGATACTCCGAAGATCACGCAAGACAACATGGGCGACTACACCAAGCCGGTGTTCTGAAACCCTCGCGTTCTGGGGTGCAGTGTATCTGCACCCCAGAACACACTGCTTTCAGGCATTGCTACTTGGAGGATGTCGCGTGGAACGTGTACGTGATCGTGTTTGCATCGTGACAGGTGCTGCGCAGGGCATTGGCCGTGCGATCGGCGAGGCGCTGCTGGACGAAGGGGCAAGTGTCTGTTTCGCTGATCTGAATGGCGACAAGGTTGCCGCAGTTGCTGAGGCCAATCGAAGCCGTCTGAACGGGCGAAGTGGCAATGTGACATCGACACAGCTAAACGTGACCGACCGCGAACAGGTGCGCGCGATGATCGCCCACACGGTTGAAGCTTTTGGCCGCCTGGACGTGAAATTCAACAACGCCGGTGTGAACAAGCCGATGAATTTCATGGACGTGACCGAGGAAAACTGGAACTTCATCATGGGTGTCAATGGTTTGGGCTGCATGATCGGCATGCAGGAGGCCGCGCGCCAGATGATTGCGCAGGGAACAGGCGGCAAGATCATCAACACCGCCTCAATCGCCAGCCGTCAGGGGTTCGACAACGTGGCACCCTATTGTGCGTCGAAATTCGCGGTGGTTGCCCTGACGCAATCGGGCGCGCGCGATCTGGCCAAGCACAACATCACGGTTACCGGCTTCGCCCCCGGCGTGGTCGCGACCGAAATGTGGGAACAGGTCGACAAAGACCTGATGGAGATCGGTGCCGCCGAGCGGCCGGGTCAGGCGATGGAGCAATTCGCAGCGGATATCCTGAAAGGACGGGTCGCAACCCCACATGACATAACGGGAACCACAACGTTCCTGGCCTCAAAGGAAAGCGATTACATGACTGGTCAGATCGTCATGATCGACGGAGGCATGACCCTGGTCTGACGACGTACCGCACGCCAGCGACCTCAGGGAGGGGATAATGGCCACAATGTCCAAGCAACAGATCGGCAGTATTCTGGCCAAACAGGGAATTCTGGTCGCGTTTGTCGTGTTCATGATCGCCTTTACCATCGCCAACCCGAAATTCCTGACGGCTGAAAATGTGCTGAGCGTCGTGCGCTCGTCAGCCATTCTGGGCGTCATGGCGCTGGGCGTGACCTTTGTCGTGATCAGCGGTAATCTGGACCTGTCGGTTGGGTCGATGATGTCATTCTCAACCATCGTCGTCCTCGATCTGCATGACAAGATCGGTCCGGCGCTGGCCATTCCCGTGATGTTCGCCATGACACTGTCATTGGGGGCGTTGATCGGGTTTCTGGTCGGTTATCTGAAGCTCAATTCGCTGATCGTGACGTTGGGCATGCTGTCGGCCATTCATGGCCTGACGCTGACCTATTCCGGTGGCAAGAACATGGATATCGCCGACAAGGAAGGCACGTGGTTCGGCGTGTTTGGCCAAGGCACGGCCTTGGGCCTGCCAGTGCCGATCCAGATTTTCGTCGTGGTGGCCGCGCTCTTGGGCCTTGTCCTCGCAAAAACCAGTTTCGGGCGAAAGGTTTATGCCGTGGGTGGCAACGGCACCGCAGCAACTTTTTCCGGTATCCGTCGGGCGCGGACAGTGTTCTTTTGTTACATCATTTCAGCGGCCTGCGTCGCCACCGCAGGGCTGATCCAGGCCAGTCGCTCCTTGGGGTCGCAGAATACCGTGGGTCAGGGGCTGGAACTTGAGGTGCTGGCCGCCGTCATCCTGGGGGGTGCGTCGTTGTTGGGCGGGTCTGGCACGATCCTCAAGACCGTCATCGGCGTTCTGATCCTCGGCTTCATCAAGAACGGGCTGCTGCTGATGGGCCTGCAATTCTACGTCCAGTATGTCGTGACCTCGGTCATCATTATCCTTGCCGTCTGGCTGGACATCGCGGCCAAGCGCGGCAGGCTTTGGTCGCAGATCGCCTGAGGGGGGGATATCATGGCACAGGGTATGCGGTCCAAGGCATTGAAAAGCGGTGCGATCTGGGGGTTCATCGTGTTGGAGCTGATCTTTTTCAGCGTCGCGGGCGAATTCCTGTCGCTGTCGGACAAGGAGTTCATGGACGCAGAAAACATGCTGCTGCTGCTGAAACAATCTGCGCCCATCGGCATCATTGCCATGGGCATGACCATCGTCATGGTCAACGGCAATATCGATCTGAGCGTCGGGGCCACTTTCGCCATTGCCGCCATCGTGCTGCTGGACAGCATGACCTGGCCGATCTTTGCCGGTCTTGGGGACTGGGTGATCCCGGTGGCCTGGCTTTTGGCGCTGGCGGTTGGCACGGCCTTGGGCGCGTTGAATGGGCTGATCGTGTGGAAAACGGGCATTGACGCCTTTATCGTCACGCTGGGCGCCATGCTGGCCTATCGCGGCATCGTGTTCATGTTCAACGGAGAACAACCGACCAGTCACCTGAACTGGACGCTGGTGGATATTGCAGAGGCGAAGTTTCTGGGGCTCGCCACGGCATCTTGGTTCCTTCTGATCGTGACCTTTGCGGTCTGGTTCCTGATGGCCAAGACAGTGCATGGCCGTAACGCTTACGCCATCGGCGACAACCGCGAAGCAGCGGTCAATGCGGGCATTCGTGTCGGGCCGCATATGATGATCAACTTTGCGATCATCGGCTTTCTGGCGGCGCTGTCGGCGGTGGTGTTCTATTCCGAATCCGGCTCGGTCAACCCCAATGACGGCATGCTGTACGAGTTATGGGTGATCACTGCCGTCGTGCTGGGCGGTACCAAGATCATCGGCGGCGCGGGCAGTGTGATCGGCACATTCGGCGGCGTCATCGCGATCCAGCTTTTGCGCAAGGGGTTGGGCCACATCGGGGCCGACACCTCGACCGTGAACCTTGTGATCGGCCTGATCCTGGTAGCCGTGCTGATCCTCGATCGCCAACTGAACATGAGGGGCAAAGAGGAGCTGAAGGTATGACTGACGTGAAACCTGTTCTGCGCCTTGAGGATATTGTTAAAACGTTTCCGGGCGTGCGCGCGCTGGACGGTGTGTCGTTCACGGTCATGCCGGGCGAGGTTCATGCGCTGATGGGGGAAAATGGGGCCGGAAAATCCACGCTGATGAAGGTACTTGGCGGTATTCACCAGCCAGATTCTGGCGCGATCTACGTGGGCAACACGGCGGTTGTGATGGCTGGCCCGCTTGAGGCCAAGGCAAAGGGCATCATGTTCATCCATCAGGAACTCAGCCTTGCCCGAGAACTGAGCGTGGCTGAAAACATTTACCTTGGCCAATTGCCAGTCAAGGGATTTGGCCGCGTGGACTGGGCCAGACTTGCCCAGCAAACCAATGCAATTCTGAAAAAGCTGAACGTCGGGTTCGATGCCGGCACGCGGCTGGGTGATCTGTCGATTGCCAATCAGCAAATGGTGGAAATTGCCCGCGCGCTGACCGTGGACGCCAAGGCGGTGATTTTCGACGAACCCACCGCTTCACTGACCGACGCTGAAAAGGTGGTTCTGTTCGATGTGATCGCCGATCTGAAAGCCGATGGCGTGGGCATCATCTATATCTCGCACCGGATGGAGGAGATTTTCCAGATCACTGATCGCATCACGGTTTTGCGCGATGGTCAGTATCAGGGCACCGTCGATACGGCCAGCAGCACCGAGGAGTCTGTCACCCAGATGATGATCGGTCGCACGCTCGACCTTTCGCGCAACGCCTCCCACCACGAACTGGGCGATGTCGCGCTCGAGGTGCGCGGGCTCAGTTGTGGCAAGCTTTATCAGGATGTGAGTTTCCAGGTGCGCCGGGGCGAGGTTGTAGGGTTCTACGGCCTTGTCGGTGCTGGGCGGACCGAGATTGCCGAAACCCTCTTTGGACTGCGCGGCCCTTCTGCGGGGCAGATCTTGTTGGACGGCGCAGAGGTGCGCCTCCACTCGCCCGCCGACGCGATTGCGCGGGGCATTTCGCTGGTGCCCGAGGATCGCAAGGGGCAGGGCCTCGTTCTGGGGATGAACTGTCGCGACAACATGACCCTTCCGCAGATAGACACCCTCAAATCCGGGCCGTTCGTCGCTGAAGGGGCCGAGATCGCCATCTTTGACAAATACCGCGCTCAACTCGACATCCGCACGCCTGGCTGGCGCCAGCAGGTAGGCCATCTGTCGGGCGGCAATCAGCAGAAGATCGTCATCGGAAAGTGGCTGTCGATGCACCCCAAGGTCTTGATCGTTGATGAACCGACCCGAGGCATTGACGTGGGCAGCAAGTCCGAAATCCATAAATTGCTGCGCGAACTTGCGGCGCAGGGCTATGCCGTGATGGTCATCAGCTCGGAAATGCCCGAGGTGCTTCACGTGTCTGACCGGATCGTGGCGATGTATTCGGGCCGGATCATGCGCACCTTCACGTCCGATGAGGTGACGGAGGACAATCTGATTCAGGCAATTTCAGGCATTAAGTCCGGTCAGGCCGCGTGATGCGGTTTGGCTTTGGCCGCTGGCGCGCATCGGCGTGCAAATGGCGCGCAAGGATAGGGCGGTGACGGTCGCCCTGCCGCTATCTGGGTGTAGCTTTGCCGCGGGGTGCCGAGACCCGGCACCGATGATGTAACCGCCTTCCAGCGGCATCGCTGTGCCAAGGTGGGTCTGTGGGGATCCAACGCTCAACCCATGCGAAAGACTGCGCACTTCAGATGTTTGGGCGGACTCCGGACCCAGCAAAACCCTGCTTTAAATCCAAACTCCAGCCAATGCCTTGCGTTCGATGACTTTAGGGTCCGGACCCATTGATCGTGCTCGCGCGGCATGATTCAGGCTCTGCAAGGAGACTGACCGATGAGCAATCTTTTCTGGCTATTAGACGCGCAGACGGCCCGCCTGCGACCCTTCGTTCCCAAGAGCCACGGCAAGCCGCGCGTCGATGCCACGTGTGTGTTGAGTGGCATTATCTTCATCAATCGCAATGGCTTGCGATGGTGCGATGCGCCCGGGGAGTATGGCCCGCCGAATACCCTCTACAACCGTTAGAAGCGGTGGAGCGACAGGGGAATTTTTTCCCGAATGATGCAGGCCTGGCCTCCGAGGCGGCCGTTCCGAAGGCGGTGATGATTGACGCGACCTACCTCAAGGCGCACCGGACAGCGACCCGCCTGCGGTCAAAAAAGGGGGGCAGACGACCAGCGGGGGCGTCTGATCGGCCGAGCCAAAGGCGGCATGAACACCAAAATGCACGCCGTCACGGATGCCGATGGCCGCCCGATCCGGTTCTTCATGACCGCAGGCCCCCCTCTCGCAGTTTGCAGGCAAACCGCTGCCGGGCAGCGGGTCAGCGACCACACCGGAGCGGCAGCCCTTCTGGGAAGCCTGCCAAAGGAGGAGTGGCTGCTGGCCGACCGGGGACATGATGCCAACTGGTTCAGAGATGCGTTGAAAGACAAAGGGATAAAGCCCGGCATCCCGGGCTGGAAGTCACGCGGAAAGCCCATCAAACACGACAAGCGCCGCTACAAACGCCGAAACCGTATCGAGATCATGTTCGGGAGGCTCAAGGACTGGCGCAGGGTTGCCACGCGCTAAGACTGATGCCCCAAGGTCTTCCTCTTAGCCGTCACTCTCGTCGCAACCGTCATGTTTTGGCTATGAAACAAGAACGAGTCCTAATCCTAAAGCCGCCCCTTGGATGGGTTTTGGCTGTCCGCAGATTCTGACCAGTTTCAGGGTGAGTGCAGGCAAACACCGGCTCCCATGACCCGTGCTTTGCAACAGTTGTCTGCTTCGATTTTGCGCCCGAAGCAAATGGCCGCAGCTCGCCCAAGGCGGCACTCTTCCTCGAAGTCTTATCGACACCCACACGATAGACAGAAGCTGCATTGATGGCTCCACCCCGATTGACCGCTTGGCGGTATCAGCCCTTGGAAAACGGATCAGAAACGCCCGGTTGGTGGCCGGCGGCTTCAAGCGTGGCCCCTGCGGCGAAAAGTATGTCTTCCCGGAAGCGCCCGCTGACAAGCTGCACCCCTACAGGCCGATCATCGGCATATCCGGTAGCAAGGCTGAGAGCGGGCATACCCATCGCGGGCAAACCGCGTTGTGTCAACTGGGCTTCGTAGACGGCTTCGAACGCGGATTCCGAACTGACATCCAGTTGTTGCGCGAAAGGCAATTCGCCAGATACCGGGCACAGCAGCAACGGATACCGTTGCAGGAAAAGCGCCCACTGGCGCACCAAGGACGCACGGGTCTGAAGGGCGCGCATCACGCTTTCCATATCAATCGGACCCGTGGCTTGGCTCATCTGACGGAAAACGAACTGCGAATCCGGCTCGCCTTCACGTGCGATCATGTCTCGGGCGGCAAATTGGGTTTCGGCCATCCAGAGCGTCGCATTGACCTCGGCTGCCGCTCGCATCGGGGGGCACGGCACCTCCTCCACAGTCCATCCGGCGCTCTCAAGGGTTTGAGCCGCAGCTATCAACGCGTCCCGAACCCGCGCATCCACGGGCATGCCATCCGGGGAGATTGTCAGGGCCGCGCGCCGTTCGTACGGGCGGCTGTCTAACGGCGCCGGTGTATACCAGGGATCGCGCAGATCAGCCGCCGCCATGGCGCGATAGGAAAGGGCTATGTCCTCGACCGAGCGCGCGATGGGGCCCGACACCGCCATCATTTGCGCACCGATGAAGCGATCCGCCGACGTTGCATTGTAGGCCGGAATCCGACCAAAGCTTGGCCGCAGGCCGTGAAGTCCGCAGGCATAGGCCGGATACCGAACGGACCCAGCGATATCGGTGCCATGGCCGACCGCGCAGATCCCAGCGGCCACAGCCGCCGCCGCACCGCCTGACGAACCGCCCGGCGTGATCGACTTGTTGCGGGGGTTCAGGGTCTGGCCATGCAGGTTGTTTTTTGTGAACCAACGCAGCGAAAATGCCGGCGTGTTCGTGCGGCCAACGATGATCGCGCCTGCGTTCCGCAAGTTGGCAACGACAGGGCTATCTTCCTGCGCAACCATGTCTTTCTGGATGCGCAGACCGTTCGTGGTGGCGTGTCCGGCCTGATCGACGTTCACCTTGATCGTCACCGGAACCCCTGCCAGTGATCCGGGGTCTTCGCCTGCCGAAATCCGTGCGTCAACTGCCGCCGCCGCTGCAAGTGCATTTTCCGCACAGTCCTGCACCACGGCGTTGATGACAGGGTTCACAGCGCCAAGGCGATCAAGATGCGCCCGCGTCACCTCTGACGCCGAGAGATCGCCTTTCCGGACTGCAAGAGCGATTTGCGCTGCCGATAGGTGCCAAAGGTCGGACATCTTGCAACGCTCTCCTGTCTTTGCCGGTTGTCCCGACGCTAGAGTTAAGCGCTATCCGTGGGAAGCTTCATTCCATGCGGCGGTCAAGCCAGGTAAAGCAGGCCCTGACGTGGTCGGCGGACGATAACGCTCTGCCCGACGTCGCCATTGTGGCGGGGTTCGGTCGGTGAGAACTGTCTGGTCCGCATGGCGACAGATGGATTCGGGAAGGGCCACCATGAAGCGCTTGCTGGCGGCCTTTCTGGCTTGCGTTGACGGCGATTCCCGCTGCGCCTTACATCTTCTCATTCGCGTTCCGACCGGCCGTACTTTGCAGCGTCGACAGACCATCGACGGATCGCTAGGATTCTGAAAGGCCACGGTCGCGCGAACATGATCGCAGCGGCCAGAGCGCGCGATACACTTTACAAGGACATGACGATGCAATCTCCGTTTTCTGGCTGCATTCCCGCCCTGATGACCCCGTGCAAGCCCGACAGAACCCCCGACTACGACGCGCTTGTGCGCAAGGGGCAGCAGTTGATGGGTCTGGGCATGTCGGGCGTTGTCTACTGCGGGTCGATGGGGGATTGGCCTTTGCTGACCGATGCACAACGGATGGAGGGGGTCGCCCGCCTCTGTGCGGCGGGCATTCCGGTGATTGTAGGCACAGGTGCGGTCAACACGAAATCTGCCGTTGCGCATGCGTCCCATGCGGCCAGCGTTGGGGCGGCCGGGTTGATGGTGATCCCGCGCGTCCTGTCGCGCGGGGCATCGGTTGCCGCGCAAAAGGCGCACTTCAAAGCCACGCTTTCGGCCGCGCAGAACCTGCCCGCAGTGATCTACAACAGCCCCTATTACGGGTTTGCGACACGTGCCGACCTGTTCTTTGATCTGCGCGCCGAGCATCCCAATCTTGTTGGCTTTAAGGAATTCGGAGGCGAGGCGGATCTGTCCTATGCCGCCGAACATATCACGGGCTCTGATCCGGCGCTGACGCTGATGGTCGGTGTGGATACGGCGGTCTTCCACGGCTTTGTCAATTGTGGCGCGACCGGTGCGATCACCGGCATTGGCAACTGTCTGCCGCGCGAGGTACTTCACCTCGTCGCCCTGTGTCGGCAGGCGCAAGCCGGGGACGTTGCGGCGCGGCACAAGGCCAAGGAACTGGAAGATGCGATGATGGTTCTGTCGACGTGGGACGCAGGCGTCGATCTGGTGCTTTATTTCAAGTATCTCATGGTCTTGAACGGTGAAGCCGAATACGCGCTGCATTTCAATGCGGAAGACGAGCTGTCCCCGTCTCAGCGCAGCTTTGCCGAGTCGAGCTATGCCCGTTTCAATGCCTGGTATGCCGCCTGGGCTGCCTGATCTGTCGGTGTAGCGGGGCTTCGCCCAAGGGCAGTGCAGACCGGGCGGATGGACGCTTCAAGACCGTACCCCTATTCGCCTGTCGCAAGGATCGCCGCTGCCAAGGCGCGCCCGCTTTCAAAGGCCGCATCCGCCGTATCGCCCAAGCACCAATCCCCGCAAAGGCCAAAGCGCAAGGATGGGTCAAGCACGAAAGGGCGCCCCAGCGGTGTATCCGTCACGCCGAACCGCCAGCGATGGGCGAAAGATACGACGGGGGCCACCGGATCGCACGCCAGCGCCGAGAAGAAGGCGGCAAGCAGTGGGGCCACCACCGAATCGCGGTCCAGTTCCAGATGGGCACGGGACCAATCGGCACCGGCATGGATTACCCAGGAATCGCCTGTTGAGGACCGGCCGGGTTTGGCCGTGTCCCGCGCAACCAGCGAAAGGGGGCCTTCGGAAAATGTTGCAAAGTTCGTGTCGGTCGGCAGGTCTGTTGCGAAAGCGGCCATGACCGCCCAGCAGGGCCGCATGGATGCCCCCGCAAGGCGGGCGGTCATCTCGGGCCATTGCGCCAGCAGGCGCAGCACCTGCGGCTGGGGTATTGCCAGTACGACCTGATCGAAGGGATCACTTTCAGGCACGCCCTTGCCCGCAATCGTCCAACCCTCTGGCCTGTGCACCAGCATGTCCACTTCGGCCGACAGCGTGATATCCATACCATCGGCCAGCGGTTTGACGACTGCGTTCATCCCCGGCACGCCCACCCAACCCGCACCTGCGGGCCAATACGCGGCCTGTCCTGCACCAACCACCGAATGCAGATATGCCGTCAGCGCGGGTGTCTTGGGCTGCAACACCACGGCGCCATGGTCAAAGCGCCACTCCTCGAAACGGCGCGATGCCAGCCGTCCGCCAAGGCCCCGTCCCTTGTCGAACACCAAAACGCGGTGTCCTGTGTTGGCAAGCGCCCGGGCACAGGCCAGCCCCGCCAGACCTGCCCCAATCACGGCGATACGTTGTGCTTTGTCCAATGGTCTGCCCCACACGTGTTATGCAAACGCTGCACCCTGTTCGATCCGAATGCCGAACGCCACTCGCCACTAAACGGCCGTTGCTAGCCTTGCGGATGAAAGGTGCCATGAATGGTTTGGGCCATGGCCGCGCTGATTCCATCCACGGCCATCAGATCGGGGATCCCGGCCCGCGCCACCGCCTTGGCGCTGCCGAAATGCGCCAGAAGCGCGCGTTTGCGGGCAGCGCCGATGCCGGGAATGTCGTCCAGCGGGGTCGCGCCCACCGCCTTGGCCCGCTTGGCGCGGTGCGCGCCGATGGCCCAGCGGTGCGCCTCATCCCGCAAACGCTGCACGAAATAAAGCACCGGATCGTTCATCTGCAGCGCAAAAGGCCGCTCGCCGGGGCGGTAGAACTCCTCTTTCCCGGCATCCCGGTCCAGGCCCTTGGCGACACCGATGAAGGGCAGGTCATCCACGCCCAGCCCTGCCAGAATTTCCCCGACCGCCGAAACTTGCCCCGCCCCACCGTCAATCAGCAGAAGGTCGGGCCAGGCGTCGGATTTGCGCTCGGGGTCTTCCTTCAACAGGCGTTCGAAGCGGCGGGTCAGTACCTCTTTCATCATGCCGAAATCGTCACCGGCCGCGCCTGCCGCCCCCTTGATGTTGAACTTGCGGTACTGGCTTTTCAGAAATCCTTCCGCCCCCGCCACGATCATGCCGCCCACGGCATTCGTGCCCTGGATATGACTGTTGTCATACACCTCGATGCGCCGGGGCGGAGCATCCAGATCAAAGGCATCGGCCAGACCCGTCAGAAGCTTGTTCTGTGTGGCACTTTCTGCCATCCGCCGGGCCAGGCTTTCGCGCGCGTTCCGCGCGGCATTTTCCACCAGTTCGGCCTTTTCACCCCGCTGCGGCACGGTGATCTCGACCTTGCGGCCTGCGCGGTCGGCCAGAAGCTGGGCAACAAGATCCGGATTCTCGACGGGGTGGGACAGCAGGATCAGGCGCGGGGGCTCCTTGTCATCATAGAACTGCGCAAGGAATGCCTCGAGGATCTCGGGCTCTTCGGCGCCTGCGCCCGTGCGGGGATAGAAATCACGGTTGCCCCAGCTTTGATTGGCGCGGATGAAAAACACCTGCACGCAGGCTTGCCCCCCATCCAGATGCAGCGCCACGACATCGGCTTCGGACACGCCACGCGGGTTGATGCCTTGGCTGCTCTGCACCTGTGTCAGGGCGCGGATACGGTCACGCAGGGCGGCGGCGCGCTCAAACTCCATCGTTTCCGATGCGGTCTGCATTTCGGCTGCCAGATTTGCCTGAACGGTGGTGGTCTTGCCTTCCAGAAACCGCCGCGCATCGGACACCAGCGCTGCGTAATCGGACTCGCTGACACGCCCGACGCAAGGTGCGGCGCAGCGTTTGATCTGGTGCAAAAGGCAGGGCCGGGTGCGGCTTTCGAACATTGCATCCGAACAATTGCGCAGCAGGAACACCTTTTGCAGTTGGTTCAGCGTACGGTTCACGGCGCCGGCGCTGGCAAAGGGGCCGAAGTAGGCACCTTTTTCCGACTTCTTGCCGCGATGCTTCTTGATTTGCGGAAAGGCATGTTCCGCCGAAATCAGGATGTTGGGAAAGCTTTTGTCGTCCCGCAGAAGCACGTTGTAGCGCGGCTTCAACTGCTTGATCAGGTTCTGCTCCAGCAGGAGCGCCTCTGTTTCCGTCCGCGTGGTCAGAAACATCATCGAGGCCGTCTCGCGGATCATCCGCGCAATCCGGCCCGAATGCCCCGAGGGGCGCGCATAGTTTGACACCCGCGCCTTGAGATTGCGCGCCTTGCCGACGTACAGAACCTCGCTCGTTGCATTGAGCATCCGGTACACGCCGGGCGAGCCATCAAGGCTGCGCAAATAGCCCTGGATCACCTCGTGCCCGGTTGCCGCAACGTCACGTTCGCCTGCCACGTGTGCCCTCTCCGTATCGGTCAACGATTCCCCTCTGCCTGCAATGGCTGACGCAGGAGGGCAAGTGCAAAGCTGTCCCCGGTTTTTGTGGATAACCCTGTGGAGTTCATTTTCGCAACGCCGTTTTCTTGAAGGATTTCGGCAGTTTCGCAAGTTAGCACATTTTTTAGGCACAAAGTTAAATCACTGAAAAATAACGGAATAATTTTGTAAACCGCAAATTCTCGAAGGAAATCAACGATATTGTAACCAGTATGTGATGGTTGTTCGAAAAGTGGACAACTCATGCCCGGTGCCGCCGGATCGGTCACTCGGGCCCTAGAACATCGGGCGTTTTCCAGCCCAGATGCTGGCCGCCATCGACGCATAAAAGCTGCCCCGTAACGGCGTTTGCGTCGAGAAAATAACCCAAGGCGGCACAGATATCATCAGGATGCGCGCCACGCCGCAGAATTGTTGCGGCGCGCTGGCGTTCGAAATGGTCGGCGCTCTGCCGTGCACCCTGCATCGTCGGCCCGGGTCCGATCGCATTCACCCGCACGGCGGGTGCAAGGGCCTGCGCTGCGGTGCGGGTAAAGGCCCACAAACCCATCTTGGCAATCGTATAGCTCATGAACTCCGGCGTGGGCTTCAACACCCGCTGGTCGATCATGTTAACCACCAGCGCCCGCGCTACAGGCTCGCCTGCTGCGTCCGTTGCCGGGCCCGGTGCCTGGGCCGCGAAGGCTTGCGTCAGCACGAATGGCGCGCGCAGGTTCGATCCGATATGGCGGTCCCAGCTTTCCCGCGTGGCCGAAGCCAGCGTGTCGTATTCAAAGATCGAGGCGTTGTTGACCAGAACCGTCAGCGGCCCATCCAACGCCCTGGCCGCACGGCCAACCAGCGCCTCGGTCTGCGCCTCGTCCAGCAGATCGGCTTGCAGCGTGACAGCGACCACGCCCATCGCCCGCGCCTCTGTGGCGGCGCTCTCGGCCTCTTCCGCCGAACCGGCATAGTGGATCGCCACGTCAAGGCCGCGCCCCGCAAGATAAAGCGCCATCGCCCGCCCGAGCCGCCGCGCGCCCCCGGTGATCAGCGCCCGCCCTGCCATGTCTTGCCCCTTCCGCGTCAACTGATGACGAACCACAGGTAGCCTGCATAGACCGCCGTCAAGCCCAGACCGGCAAGCCGCCCGATGTCCTTTCGCCCCAACACGAACGGCGCCAGCAATAGCGATGCGGCCAGCATCGCCCAGAGGTCGAACCGCAAAAGTTCAACGGGCACTGTCAGCGGGGCGACAAAGCCCGAGATTCCGATGATCGCCAGAAGATTGAACACGTTCGAGCCGATCACGTTGCCAAGCGCCACATCCGCCTGACGCTTCAGCGCCGCGATGATCGAGGTGGCAAGTTCGGGCAGCGATGTGCCGACCGCCACCAGCGTCAGCCCGATGACGGTTTCGCTGACGCCGATTTCGCGCGCGATGCTGACCGCGCTTTCGACCAGCAGGTTTGCCCCCAGCGGCAACCCCACCAGACCCGCCGCGAGCCAGGCACCGATCCGCCAGGCTGGCATCGCGGGATCGGCGCCTTCAGGGGCTTCTTCTACGGTGTCGGGATGCGCACGGCCCTGGCGGTAACTGTCCCACAGCATCGCGCCAAGACCCGCCAGCAAAACCAGCGCATGCAGCCACGTCAGTGGTCCCAGCAGACAGATCACGATGAAAAGCACTGTGCCTGCCAGCATCACCAAATAGCTGCGCCGCACGTCAAGATGGCTGGCGTGGATCACAGAGATCATCGCGGGAATGCCGATCACCAGCAGCGCATTCGCGATGTTGGACCCCACCACATTGCCCAATGCGATCCCGTCCTGATCCTTCAGGACGGCCTGCACCGATACCAGCAGTTCCGGCGCCGACGTGCCGAACGCCACGACCGTCAAGCCCACGATCAGCGCGGGAATACCCAGCCGGAGGGCAAGGTTCACCGCGCCCTTCACCAGCGCGTTTCCAGCCACCACAAGAAGCACAAGGCCTATCGCGGCCCAGAAAAGATCGGGTGCCAAGGATCAGCCCTTCTTGCCTGAGGGCGCCTCGCAGGCGCAGGGACCACTGCCAAGGATATAGCTGCCGCATTTGCCGCAGATGACAGGCCCCTTCATGCGTGGTGGCGCCTTGGTCTTGCGCCCCGGCAGTCGCAGACGGCCCATGAAGGCCAGGACCGCCATGGCCAGCAGAAACAGGGTGACGACCTTCACCAGCACGCGCTCAAAGCCCGTACCGTGCCCAGAGCGCGCGGTCTTCCACTTCGCCAAGCGCGGCAGAAATGGCCGCGCGGCCCACGCTTGCCCCGCCAAAGCGCTGGATCAGGCTGCGGCGCTGGCCGAGCGGCGCCAACCGCACATTCTCGCCGTAGAGTGCCCGCAGCTTTGGCACCAGATGGCCGACCCCATCGACAAGCCCCATCTCTGCGGCCTCCGACCCGACCCAGACATCGGCGTTGAAAAGGTCGGCGTCCTCTTTCAGGCGGCTGCCGCGCCGGTGCTTCACATGGCTGATGAAGGCGGCATGGATCGGCGCCTGCAAGGCGCGCAAACGCGCCACATCCTCGGGCTTTTCGGGCAGAAACGGATCGGCAAGCGATTTTGACCGGCCAGCGGTGATCACGCGCCGCTCGATCCCCTGCCGCTTCATGAGTTCGGGAAATCCGAAAGAGGCAAAGATCACCCCGATCGAGCCGACGATGGACGAGGGATCGACCCAGATGTCATCCCCCGCACAGGCCAGCCAGTAGCCGCCAGAGGCTGCGACATCCTCGACAAAGGCATGAACGGGCACCTTCTTCTCGTCCGCCAGCCGCCGGATGCGTGCCGCGATCAGCGACGACTGCACAGCCGATCCGCCGGGCGAGTTGATCAGCAGCGCCACTGCAGCCGGTTTGCCGCGCGTGAAGGCGCGCTCGATCAACGGGGCAAGGCTTGCGTCCGAAAGGGACGCGCTACCAAACCGCCCACCGCCGCCAATCGCACCTTGAAGGCGGATGACTGGCACCTGGGGCGGATGCGAAATGAAGGGAATGAACCTGCGCATGTGCGGGATGTAGAGCCTGCAGCCCGGCCGTACAAGCGGCGGACGCCTCAGAAGTCGATGGCAAGGCCCTTCTTTTCCCAATCGCCATACCGGACGGGCTCGGGTCCGTCGCGCCCGCCCAGTTCGCGCGGCAGTGCCGCTGGGGCGGCTGCCCTGCGCCGCGCTTCGGCTTCGGCAAGCGCCCGCCGGGCAGCGGGGGGCAGGGTTTCGGGCGTGTCGGCCATGGCGCGGGCCTTCCTTGTAGGGGTCACCCGCTTGATATACCCCGGCGTCCACAGAGGACAAGGCGGGCAAAGATGGCAGAGGGGGTAGCGGCACGGGCGGCAGCGGTGGCGCTGCTGACGGCGGTGCTGGGCGAGGGGCACATGTTGCGCGAAGCCGCAGGCGAGGGCGGGCCCCTGGCCGCCCTTCCACCGGCCGAACGGGCACGGGCGCAGCGGCTGGCGGCGCTTGTTCTGCGGCACCTTGAACCGGCGGACCGCGTGCTGGCGCCCCTCTTGCGCAAGGCGCCCCCGGCAGAGGTGCGCCACGCCTTGCGGCTTGCCTTGGTCGAGATGGCAGTGGGCGGCGCGGCGGCGCATGGGGCCGTGAACGCGGCGGTCGAAATCGTGCGGCGGGGCAAGCGCAGCGGGCATCTGGCGGGCCTCGCCAATGCCGTGCTGCGCCGGGTGGCCGAGTTGCCCGCCCCTTTTTCGGCGCTGCCGCCCCAGCGCATGCCGCAATGGCTGCGCCAGCCGCTGGTCCATGCCTGGGGACGCGAAGCCGTGACCGCGATGGAGGCCGTGCAGGCCATCGAGCCGCCCCTTGACCTGACGCCGCAGCGTGCCACCGATCTGCCGGGCGCAGAGGTGCTGCCCACCGGATCGTTGCGCATTGCCACCCATGTGCAGGTCAGCACGCTTCCCGGTTACGCGGCAGGCGACTGGTGGGTGCAGGACGCTGGCGCGGCACTAGCCGCCCGCGTACTGGCGCCTGCGCCGGGCGAAACCGTTGTGGACCTGTGCGCCGCCCCGGGCGGCAAGACGATGCAACTGGCGGCGATGGGCGCGCGGGTGACGGCGGTCGATATCTCTGGCCCGCGGCTCGAACGGCTGCGCGTCAATCTTCTGCGGACGGGTCTGACGGCCGAGGTGATCGCCGCCGATGCACTGCATTGGGCGCCGTCCGTGCCGGTCGATGCCGTCCTTCTGGATGCGCCATGTTCGGCCACCGGCACCATTCGCCGCCACCCCGATCTGCCCTTCATCAAGGATGGCAGTGACTTGCCGACGCTGGCCGCACTTCAGGCCGCGCTGATTGATCGCGCGCTCGGGTTCCTTCGACCGGGCGGGCGGCTCGTCTATTGCACCTGCTCGCTTTTACCGGATGAGGGCGAGGCGCAATTGGCGGCGGCGTTGGCCCGTCATCCCGGGCTATCCCCTGTTCCTGTCGATGTGCCGGGGATCGACGCGGCGTGGCACGCAGGCCCCGGGGCGCTGCGCCTTCGGCCCGATCATTGGGCTGACAACGGCGGGATCGACGGCTTCTTCATCGCCTGCCTTCGCAAAGCCTGAGCGCCTCCGTTCCCCGATGACAGCCCCCGCAGCCGCCGCTATGGTGCAGGGCGGACCCGGAACCGGGCGGTAGCGGGCAGGGCGAAGGGCGGGGCAGAGGGCGCATGACAGGCAAGGCGGACCGCCATGAATCGGGATTTGCGGCCCTTTCTGCCGCATGGCGGAACCGCCGCGCAGCGCACGCGGCCTGGCGCGGCCCGGTCGCCAGCGCCTTCGTGTCGCAGCCCGATCCGCGCAGTCTGGGGATGCAGGCACGCGGGCGCCAACTGGTGTCGGGCCATTTCATGATGGCAGGGCGCTTGTTCGAGGCCGCAGGCAAACCCTTGTGGGATCTCGCATCCGACCCACCGTTTCAAGAAGAAGCGCAGGGCTTTGCCTGGCTTGACGATCTTGGCGCGCTTGGCGATGCCGCTGCGCGCCGCAAGGCGCAGGATTGGACATGGGACTGGATCGCCCGCTCGCGGCGTGGCCGTGGCCCGGGCTGGACGCCCGATCTGGCCGGGCGGCGGGTAATCCGCTGGGTGCATCACGCCTTGTTCCTGCTGCATGGGCAAGACAAGGTTCATTCGGATGCGTTCTTTCAGGCGCTGTCTGCGCAGGTGACGTTTCTGGCCAAACGCTGGCCTGCCGCCGCCCCCGGTCTGCCCCGCTTTTCGGCGCTGGCAGGTCTTCTTTATGCAAGCCTCGCGCTGACCGGCTTTTCCGGCCGCGCGGATCCCGCCATCGACGCGCTGGCGTCTGAATGCAGCGCCGAGATCGACAGACAGGGCGGCATCGCCACCCGCAACCCCGAAGAATTGCTCGAGGTCTTCACCCTGCTGACATGGACAGTTCAGGCGCTGGGCGAAGCTGACCGCGCGGTGCCCGAGGCACTTTCCTCTGCCGTGGCCCGGATCGCGCCCTGCCTGCGGACGCTGCGCCACTCCGATGGCGCGCTCGCGCGGTTTCACGGCGGCGGGCGCGGGGTGGAGGGGCGGCTCGATTATGCACTTGCCACGTCCGGCACCCGGCCCGGCCCGCCCGGCGGGGTGGCGATGGGGTATCTGCGGCTTTCCGGCGGGCGCACCAGCGTGATTGCGGATGCCGCCGATCCGCCCGGCGGGCGCGCGGGGCGGCTGGCCCACGCCTCCACCTTGGCGTTCGAGCTGACATCGGGGCGCCGCCCGCTGATCGTGTCCTGCGGCTCGGGCACCAGCTTTGGCGCCGAATGGCGTCAGGCGGGGCGGGCGACACTGTCGCATTCAACCCTGACGCTCGAGGGGTATTCGTCGTCCCGCATGGGGCAGGGCCGCGACGGCGCCCTGTCCGAACGCGCGCATGTGGTGATGGCACGCCCCTTGGCCGAGGATGAGGGGCAGGGCTATTTCATGGCCCACGACGGTTGGTCGCGCACCCACGGGCTGACCCATTCGCGGCAACTGTCGCTGTCGCATGATGGTCGGATGCTGCGTGGGCAGGATGCGCTGGCCGCCAGCACGGCGGACGAACGCAAGGTTCTTGAAACCATGCTTGCCCGGCGCGGTGCGGAAGGTTTGCGCTATTCGCTGCGCTTCCATCTGCATCCGGACGTGGACGCCCAGCTTGACCTTGGCGGTACCGCTGTTTCGCTTGCGCTGAAAAGTGGCGAGGTCTGGGTCTTCCGTCCCACCGAGGCACGCGGCATGGTGCTGGAACCGTCGGTCTATCTGGAACGTGGGCGGTTGAAACCGCGGCCCTGTCAGCAGATCGCGATCCATGCACGGGTGACCGGCCTAGATGCGCTCATCGGCTGGACCTTGGCGAAGGCTCAGGATACTCCCCTTGCCATCCGCGACATTGCCGGAGCGGAAGACCCCATCCAAGTCTGACGACCCGGCACAAGGAGGGAGAGCGCTCATGATCCATCCCGTGCCCATTGGCCGCGCCCTTTTGTCGGTGTCTGACAAGACCGGCCTGATCGAACTGGCGCGCGCGCTGGCCTCGCGGGGGGTCGAACTGATATCCACCGGCGGCACGTCTGCGGCGCTGCGGATGGCGGGGCTCGAGGTTACCGATGTGGCCGAGGTGACGGGCTTCCCCGAGATGATGGATGGCCGGGTCAAGACGCTGCACCCGATGGTCCATGGCGGCCTTCTGGCCCTGCGGGACGACGACGAACATCTGGTTGCCATGGCCGCGCACGGCATCCGCCCAATCGACCTTCTGGTGGTCAACCTCTATCCGTTCGAGGCGACTGTGGCGCGCGGGGCGTCTTATGCCGAATGCGTGGAAAACATCGATATCGGCGGTCCCGCAATGATCCGCGCTGCGGCCAAGAACCACCGTTTCGTGGCCGTCGTGACCGACCCCGAGGATTATGCCGCCCTTCTGGCCGAAGTCGCGGCCCAGGACGGCACCACCCGGTTGCCGTTTCGCCAGCGCATGGCGCTGAACGCCTACGGTCGCACGGCCGCCTATGACGCCGCCGTTTCGGGCTGGATGGCCGGGGCGCTGGGCGAGGTGCAACCGCGCCGCCGGGTACTTTCGGGGCGGCTGGCGCAGGGTTTGCGTTACGGCGAGAACCCGCACCAAAGTGCGGCCTTCTATACCGATGGCTCTGCGCGGCCCGGCGTCGCCACGGCAAGGCAGTGGCAGGGCAAGGAACTGAGCTACAACAACATCAACGATACCGACGCCGCGTTCGAGCTAGTGGCCGAATTCGCGCCAGAGACGGGCCCCGCCTGTGTGATCGTGAAACACGCCAACCCCTGTGGCGTGGCCCGTGGGTCCACGCTGGCCGAGGCCTATGCCCGTGCGTTCGATTGCGACCGTACCTCTGCCTTTGGCGGGATCGTGGCGCTGAACCAGCCGCTCGATGGTCCGACGGCCGAGCGGATCGTCGAGATTTTCACCGAAGTGGTGATCGCCCCCGGCGCCGATGACGCGGCGCGCGCAATCTTTGCAGCCCGCAAGAACCTCCGCCTTCTGACCACCGATACCCTGCCCGATCCTGCGGCCCCCGGGCTTTCGTTCCGGCAGGTCGCCGGCGGCTTTCTGGTGCAGGACCGCGATGCTGGGCGCATCACGCCCGCCGAACTGCGCGTCGTCACCAGGCGCGCGCCGGATGCGGCTGAACGCGCCGATCTGATGTTTGCCTGGACGGTGGCCAAGCACGTGAAATCGAACGCCATCGTCTATGCCAAAGGTGGTGCAACCGTGGGCATCGGCGCCGGGCAGATGAGCCGCGTCGACAGCACGCGCATCGCCGCCCGTAAAGCTGCAGACATGGCCGAAGCGCTGGGCCTGCCAGAACTTCCCACCCAAGGCGCCGCCGTTGCATCGGACGCGTTCTTTCCCTTTTCCGATGGTCTTCTGGCCGCTGCCGAGGCGGGCGCCACCGCAGTGATTCAGCCCGGTGGCAGCATGCGCGACGATGAGGTGATCGCCGCCGCCGATGCTGCGGGCCTTGCCATGGTCTTCACCGGCCAACGGCACTTCCGGCACTGATCGCATGCGGCTCGTCGTCCTCTGCGCCCTGATCGTGCTGCTGCTGGATCAAGCCAGCAAATGGGCGGTCGTCCATGTCGCGAACCTGATTGATCTGGGCGTGATCGAGGTCTGGCCGCCGTTTCTGACCTTCCGCATGGGCTGGAACCAGGGCATCAACTTCGGCCTTTTTGCCCATGATGCCGATGTGATGCGCTGGGTCTTGATCGGCGTTGCGCTGGCCATAGCGGCCTTTGTGCTGATCTGGATCGCACGGCCGGGGCATGGGCGGATCGCGCGCGTTGCAGCTGGTTTGCTGGTCGGGGGGGCGATCGGGAACGTGATTGATCGCATTCTCTATGGCGCCGTCGCCGATTTCCTCAACATGTCGTGTTGCGGGGTCGAGAACCCGTTTGTCTTCAACGTTGCCGATGTCGCGATCTTCGCCGGGGCGTTCGGCCTTGCCCTCTTCGGCACGGATCCGGCCAAGAGCGCGGCAAAGGGGCGAAAGACCCCGTGACGCGCCCGCAACGATGGGTTAAAGACGAAGCCACAATGCGGAAGGAGAGCGCAATGCGGACACGTCAACGCGGACTGAGAGCCTTGGCTCTGCTCGCGTTCGTGGCGCTCTGCGCCTGTGGTGGCAGGTCTGAAGAGGTGCCGCGCCTGATGAACATCCGCAGCACCGGTGACGGGCCCGACGAATTTGCCATTCTGCCGCCCCGCCCCCTGCAACAGCCCGAACAGGTCGCCGAACTCCCGCCGCCCACGCCGGGTGGGACGAACCTCACCGATCCCACGCCGAAGGCTGACGCCATCGCCGCCCTCGGCGGGCGTGAAGGTGCCGGTGCAGGGGGGGATGCGGGCCTGATGTCTGCGACCGGGCGCTATGGCCGCGACGGATCCATCCGTGCATCGCTTGCAGCCGATGATGAGGCATTCCGCCGCAAGAATCGCGCCAAGCCGCTGGAGCGGCTCTTCAGCCTCAATGCCTATTTCCGCGTCTATGAAAAGCAGACGCTGAACGCACAGGCGGAACTGCAGCGCTGGCGTCGTGCCGGGGCGGGCAACCCCTCTGCTCCGCCGCCCGCCAAGGATCGCTGATCCTCACATCCCCATGAGGCGGGCTTGACCCCGGCGATGCAGGGCGTAGCTATGAGCTTGACCCGCCACGGAGTTTCCTGATGAATGTACTGCGCCTGCCCCTTGCCGCCCTGGCGTTCCTGGCGGCTGCGATGCCGCTTCGTGCCGGGCAGGTCAGCGATTTCATGCTTGATAACGGCCTGCAGGTTGTTGTGATCGAGGATCACCGCGCCCCCGTCGCCGTTCAGATGATCTGGTACAAGGTCGGTTCCGCTGATGAACCGCAGGGCCGGTCCGGGATTGCGCATTTCCTTGAACATCTGATGTTCAAGGGTACCGATACGCTGGACCCGGGCGAGTTTTCCGCCACGGTCGAGGCGAATGGCGGGGACGATAACGCCTTCACCTCCTACGACTATACGGCCTATTTCCAGCGTGTTGCCGCTGACAGGCTGGACAGGATGATGGAGATGGAGGCCGACCGGATGCGCGGCCTCATCCTGTCGGAAGATGACGTTGCGACCGAGCGGCAGGTGATTATCGAAGAGCGGTCGCAGCGTACCGACAACGACCCCGGTGCCCTGCTGACCGAACAGCGCCGTGCGGTGCAATACCTCAACCACCCCTACCGCATTCCGGTCATCGGCTGGCGGCACGAGATGGTGGCACTGGCGCGGCAGGATGCGCTGGATTTCTATCGCCGCTTCTACGCCCCGAACAATGCCGTGCTGGTGGTCGCGGGTGACGTGAACCCGGCCGATGTGCGGCGGATGGCCGAAGCGCACTACGGCCCCGTTGCCCCTACGCCCGATCTGGCGCCCCGCGCACGCCCGACAGAGCCGCCGCAACTGGGCGAACGGCGCATGGTGATGGCCGACGCGCGCGTGGCACAGCCCTACGTGATCCGTAGCTACCTTGCCCCCGAACGGAATGCAGGCGACCAGAAAGACGCCGCCGCGTTGACCTATCTGGCCGAGATCCTTGGCGGCAACGGCACCACATCGGTGTTGGCCCGCGCCCTGCAGTTCGGAGATGCCAAGGCCGTTTACACGTCTGCCAGCTATGATGGCACCTCGCTCGATACCACGCTCTTCACCCTGGCCGTTGTGCCCGTACCGGGTGTCAGCCTGCAGGACGCCGAGGATGCAATGGACGCGACGCTGGCGCAGTTCCTGAAGGACGGGATCGACCCCGCCGCATTCGCGCGCATCAAGACGCAGCTCAAGGCCGATGACATCTACGCCCGCGACAATGTGCGCAGACTGGCCCAACGCTATGGCGAGGCTCTGACTACGGGTCTTACCCTGGCGGATGTGGCCGCCTGGCCTGACGATCTGCAGGCCGTCACGCCAGAAGATGTGATGGCCGTGGCCGCCAAGGTATTCGACCGTCGGCAGGCGGTGACCGCCTGGCTTGTGCGCGAAGAAGAGGGGAAGACGCCGTGATGCTTCTGCGGGCCGCACTGGCCGTCATGCTGCTGGCCGTCCCGGCGCGGGCGGAACTGCCGATTCAGGCCGTCACCAGCCCCGGCGGTCTGACCGCATGGCTGATCGAGGATCACTCGATCCCCTTCATGGCGCTCGAATTGCGATTCGAGGGTGGCACAAACCTTGATGCACCGGGCAAGCGCGGCGCCGTCAACCTGATGGCCGCCCTTCTGGAGGAAGGCACCGGCGATCTTGATTCCCAAGCATTCGCCGAGGCGCGCGAGGCGCTGGCGGCCGATTTCAGCTTTGAGGCAGGGCGCGATACCGTGTCGGTCTCGGCGCGGATGCTGACCGAGAACCGCGATGTGGCGGTTGATCTCTTGCGGGGCGCTGTTGCCGCACCCCGCTTTGACGACGCCTCGATCGAGCGGGTGCGGGGTCAGGTCCTGTCCAACATCGCCGGTGACGAGAAAGACCCCGATGCCATCGCAGGCCGGGTCTTCGCGCGGCTTGCCTATGGCGACCACCCCTATGGCAGCCCAAGCGACGGCACCGCCGACAGCGTGACAGGCCTGACGCGGGATGATCTGGTGGCGGCCTACAAGGCCAGCATGGCACGAGACCGTGTGTTCATCGCGGCCGCGGGGGATATCACTCCCGCCGATCTTGGCCTGATGATCGACCGCATCCTTGGCGACCTGCCGGCCACGGGCGCGGTGCAGCCGCCGCAGGTGGGCTGGACGCTCGCCTCTGGCGTGACGGTCGAGGATTTTCCGGTCCCGCAATCGGTGGTGCTGTTCGGCCAAAGTGGGATCAAGCGCGACGATCCTGATTTCTTCGCCGCCTACATCCTGAACGAGATCGTGGGTGGCAGCCGCTTCGGCACCCGCCTGATGACGGAATTGCGCGAAAAGCGCGGGCTTACCTATGGTGCCTACAGCTACCTTGTGCCCCGCGATCTGTCGGAAAGCTGGCAAGGCCAGTTCTCGACCGACAATGCCACCGCGGGTCAGGCCGTGGCGCTGGTGCGCGACGAATGGGCAAAGATCGCAGCTGACGGAATCACGGCAGAGGAACTTGCCAAGACCAAGACCTACCTGACCGGGTCCTACCCCCTGCGGTTCGAGGGCAACGGGCCGATTGCCGGTATTCTGGTCGGCATGCAGCTTGATCGGCTGCCCATCGACTATGCCACCACCCGCAACGCGCAGATCGAGGCCGTGACGCTGGAGGATATACGCCGCGTCGCCGCCCGGCTCATGAAGCCTGAAGAGCTGCATTTCGTGGTCGTAGGTCAGCCACAGGGGATCGACACACAGCCGTAAGCGCGGCCTTGGCCGAATCCCCCACGGCATGCTAGGCATGGTGGCATGACCGTTCCGCATCGCAACATAGGGCCAGTTCGGCCGCTGATCCGCCAGTTGGACGAAACCACGATCAACCGCATCGCGGCGGGCGAGGTGGTGGAACGCCCGGCCTCTGCCGTCAAGGAACTGGTGGAAAACGCGCTCGATGCCGGGGCGCGCCGCATCGCGGTGGATTATGCGGCGGGCGGCAAGGCATTGATCCGCGTCACCGATGATGGCTGCGGCATGGCGCCGGATGACCTGCCGCTGGCGCTGGCCCGCCACGCGACATCAAAGATCGACGGGTCGGATCTTCTGGACATCCGGTCCTTCGGATTCCGGGGCGAGGCTTTGGCCTCTCTCGGCGCCGTTGGGCGACTGACCATCCGCTCGCGCACTGAAGGCGAGGCCGGGGCAGAGATTGCGGTGGCGGGGGGCCGTGTCGGCCTTGTCCGCCCCGCCGCGATCACGCGCGGCACTGTGGTGGAACTGCGCGATCTCTTCTACGCCACGCCCGCGCGGCTGAAATTCATGCGCACCGACCGGGCCGAAGCCATGGCGATTGCCGAGGTTCTGCGCCGCCTTGCGATGGCAGAGCCGCAGGTGGGTTTCACGCTGACAGATCAGACCGATGGCGGAATGGGCCGCGTGATCTTTCGCGCCGACCCCGAAGCTGGCGATTGGCTCGATGCACTGGAGCGGCGGCTTGCCCAGATGATCAGCCCGGATTTCACCGCCAATGCGCTGCGGATCGAGGCAGAGCGGGACGGGCTGCGCCTTCTGGGCTATGCGGCCTTGCCTACCTACTCGCGCGGCTCGTCTGCCGTGCAGTATCTCTTCGTGAATGGCCGCCCGGTGCTGGACCGGATGCTTTTCGGCGCCCTGCGCGCCGCCTATTTCGATGTGCTGAGCCGCGACCGCCACGCCGCCGCCGTGCTCAATATCGTTTGTGATCCCGAACGGGTGGATGTGAACGTCCATCCTGCCAAATCCGAAGTGCGGTTCCGTGAACCCGAAGGCGCGCGCAGCCTGATCGTCGGGTCTTTGCGCGCCGCGATTGCCTGCGCGGGTCACCGCGCGTCGACCACCGTGGCCGGGGAGACGCTGGCCGCAATGCGCCCCGAGGCGCGTGTCTACCAGATGGACCGCCCGTCGCAGCCCGTGCTGCGGATGGCCTATGCCGCACAGGCCCCCGGCATGGCGGAAGCGCCCGTAGCGTGGGTGCAACCCACGCCACCCGCTGATACGCTGCCACTCGGGGCCGCGATGGCGCAGGTCCACGGCACCTACATCGTCGCGCAAACGGCGGATGGCATGGTGCTCGTGGATATGCACGCCGCGCATGAAAGGCTGGTCTATGAACGCCTGAAAGCGCAGGCCGATGGCACAGGGATAGCCGCGCAAGCCCTTCTGATCCCCGAAATCGTGGACCTGTCGCCGACTGACGCCGCTCAGGTGCTGGCGCTGGCGCCAGAGCTTGCAGGCCTTGGCCTGACCGTAGAGCCTTTCGGCGGAGCCGCCATTGCCGTGCGGGAAACGCCTGCCATCCTCGGCCCCGTCAACGCGGCCGCCCTTATCCGCGACATTCTGGACGAGATGGCCGACGCGGGCGCCTCGGGCACCCTGCGTGCCCGCATCGACGCTGTGCTCAGCCGGATGGCCTGCCACGGTTCGATCCGCTCGGGCCGCGCCCTGCGCCCCGATGAGATGAATGCCCTGCTGCGCGAAATGGAGGAAACGCCGCTTTCCGGCCAGTGCAACCATGGGCGGCCCACCTATGTGGAACTGAAGCTGGCCGATATCGAGCGGCTGTTCGGGCGGCGATGATCCAGATCGGCAGCCAGAGCTATCCCTTGGATGACCCTCGCCTTCTCGGGGCTGTGGCGCTTGTCGTGCTGGTCCTGATCCTGCTTCTTACATTGCGCGCATCGCTGCGCGCGAGTCGCGCGGTGGCCCCCTTGGGCCAGGAAATCGGCTGGATGGCGCGGCGGGTAGAGGCGTTGGGAGAAGGGCAGGAACGCCTGGCCGGTGGCCTGACCCACGTGTCAGAGGCGCAGGCGGCAAGCCAGGGCGCCATGATCCAGTTGATGGAGGCGCGGCTGGCCGAAGTGGCCAGGGGGATGACCGAAAGCCTGCAAGGATCGTCCACCCGCACCGCGCGCAGCCTTGGCGATCTGCAGCAGCGTCTGGAAACCATCGACCGCGCACAGGCTAATATCGAAAAACTGTCAGGCTCGGTGATTTCCTTGCAGGACATCCTGTCCAACAAGCAAGCGCGGGGGGCCTTTGGCGAGATCCAGTTGAACGATCTGGTCCGCAAGGCTCTGCCGCCTGATGCCTATGCGATGCAGGCCACGCTGTCGAACGGCAAGCGGGCGGACTGCCTGATCCATCTGCCCAATCCGCCCGGGCCTATCGTGATCGACGCCAAGTTCCCGCTGGAAAGCTACGAGGCGATGCGGCGCGCCGCCACGCCCGCGCAGGTGCAGGACGCTGCGCGCGCTTTCCGCGCCGCCGTGCGCGTGCATATCAAGGCCATCGCGGAACGCTATATCCTCGATGGTGAGACCGCCGATGGCGCGCTGATGTTCCTGCCGTCCGAGGCGATCTATGCCGAGCTTCACGCCAATTTCGGCGATGTCGTGCGCGAGGGGTTCGCGGCCAAGGTCTGGATCGTGTCGCCCACAACCTGCATGGCGACGCTCAACACGATGCGCGCGATACTGAAGGATGCGCGGATGCGCGAACAGGCGGGCGCGATCCGAACTGCGCTGCGCCAGTTGCACCGCGACGTGGAAATCGTAGTCGAACGGGTGGACAAGCTGAACACCCATTTCGGCCAGGCGCGCGCAGATCTGGATGGCATCTCTACCGCAGCCGAGCGGGCGGGCAAGCGCGCGGCCCGCCTCGACAGTTTCGATTTTGAAGAGATGGCGGCGGATGCGCCAACCCCCTTGCCCGGGCGGGCCGCCGAATGATCCGCCACCTGACCCAGAAAGACTACAAGGTGCAGCCTTGGGCAAATGGCCGGGGAGAGACACTGGAACTCTTTCGCCATGACCGTCCGCAGGGAATGCTCTGGCGGCTTTCGGTGGCGACGGTGGCCGAAAATGGCCCCTTTTCGCGCTTTCCCGATATTGATCGCAGCCTGACTGTGATCGACGGGCCAGGCTTCGATCTGGTGGGCGAGGGGTTGCGCCTCAGGGCTGACCCGATGCAGCCCATCGTCTTTGCGGGTGATTTTGCGGTCGAGGCCGAAGGGGTGACCGCCCCCAGCCGCGATTTCAACGTGATGGTGGCGCGGGGGCAGGTTGGCGTCGAGGTTCGGGCGGCTGATGCGGCGCAGGTTCGCGGCGATACTGTCGCGCTCTTTGCACCATTCGCGGGGATCGCCACCGTCAATGGTGGCGTGATGCGCTTGGCATCCTTTGATCTTTTGCTTACGCAGGGCGCGGTCATGTTCCGCGGCGATACGCCGCTGATCGCCGTTTCTCTTGACGTCTGAACGGCCTCAGATGCGAAAGAAAGGCTGCGCCAGGCGCGGGATCAGGCCAGAGAATCGCAGCTTGGCATCGGCAGCCACAAGGCAGATGCAATCATCCCCGGCGTCCGCTACCGGCGTATGGTTGGTGCTTTCGTCCGCAATCTCCAGATCGCCCGCCGCAAACCGCGCGTCGCCGTCCATAAACGCCCCCCGCAGCACCAGCGTCAGTTCGGTGCCGCCATGCCCGTGATCGGGCATCGCCTGCCCGGCCGGAATATAGAGAAGCCGCGCCGTCGCGCCCTTTTCGGTCGGCAGCACGGCATGGCGCACACCCATCCCGAGCGAACGCCATTTCACGGACTCCAGACCACCGCCGATATAATCTACCAAAGGCCCTGGCAGACCGGCATCGCCGCGAGGGGCAATGGCGGGCTTCGCGCCGACGGGCAGGCCGGTGATCCGCGCCATCGCGGCATCCATCGCGCTGTCGGCCATCTCTGCCATGCAATGCTCGATCACGTTCCCGCCGATGGCGTCAAAAGCGCCGGCCCGCGCCCGGCATTCGTCACACATGGAAAGATGCGTGGCGACGACCAGGCTGAACGCCTCGGGCAACTCGCCTGCCGAGTAAGACAGCAGGATGGGATCGGACAGATGGTGGCGGATGGTCATTCTAAGCAGCTTTCAACTCATGTGGTGGCGCAAACGGTCAAGCGCCAGGCGAATGCGCGACTTGATCGTTCCCAAGGGAAGGCCCGTCTCGGCTGCGATCTCGCTGTGCGAGAGGTCGCCGAAATAGGCCCGTTCGATCAGCGTGCGCTGTTTTTCGGGCAACCGGGCAAGTGCTTCGCCCAGCCGTTCAGTCTCTTGTTGCATCTCGAGCGCCTCGGCCTGATCGGGTTCAGGCTCCGGCCCCCAAGGCAGGTCTTCCGGCTCTGGCCTGCGCGATTTGCGCAAGGCATCGATCCGGCGGTTCCGCGCGATGGTGAAGACCCAAGTCGCCACCGATGCCCGCGCGGGATCAAAAAGATGTGCCTTCTGCCACAGCACCGCCATGACCTCTTGCGCACATTCCTCGGCCAGCGAAGGACTGGCTCCGGACTTGATC
Organism: Rhodobacterales bacterium; assembly: GCA_038251625.1. Classification (GTDB taxonomy): domain Bacteria; phylum Pseudomonadota; class Alphaproteobacteria; order Rhodobacterales; family Rhodobacteraceae; genus JBBQXK01. The sequence continues at coordinate 58,267 of JBBSBE010000001.1, read as the reverse complement.
AGAAAGCCCTTGATCCGCGGTGCGAAATGCCGAAAGAGCGCCGCAAAGGCCACCCTGTCCTGCCTATCGCGCACACGCATCAGAAGCGCCGCCCAATCCGTCTCTTCCGTTGTCACAACCATGGCGTCCTGATGCTTGCCCGTTTCAAGGAAGGTCGCACCATATGGCGGCCCCGAAGACGGTGCATCCCATTTATCGCCCAGATTGGCTTCGAACATCATGATCATTCTACGATGCTGGCCCGCAGTCGGATCACTGGGGCGAGATGAAGCATCGAAACGGATCGTCAAGAGGTGGTGTCAGAAAAATCGGACAATAAAAGTGTCAGTGATCCAGACACAGCTCGGCGCCGTAAAAAACCAGACAAAAACAGGAAATCGACAATGCCTTTCGAAGTTGCTGGTTCTACCCCGCGCCGTATCGCTGTCATCGGCGGAGGAATCTCTGGCATGGCGGCTGCGCATCTTCTGGCGCGCGACCATGCGGTGGTGCTGTATGAGGCAGAACGGCGGCTGGGCGGGCATGCGCGGACGGTCCTGGCGGGCAAGCGGGGCGACCAGCCTGTCGATACCGGTTTCATCGTCTACAACCACGTGAACTATCCGCATCTCGTCCGCCTTTTCGACGATCTTGGCGTGCCCACCGCGCTGTCGGACATGAGCTTTGGCGCATCCATCGCGGGGGGGCGGCTGGAATACGGCCTGAAGAACCTGAACGCGGTCTTTGCCCAGCGCCGCAACATCGCAAACCCGCGCTATCTGGGCATGTTGCGCGATATCTTCCGCTTCAATGCCCGGGCACTGCAGGCCACAGAAAACCCCGGTCTGACCATTGGCGAATTTCTGCGCGATCTCGGCACGGGGGCGTGGTTTCGCGACTATTTCATCCTGCCCCTGTCGGGTGCGATCTGGTCGACCCCGTCGCAGGGTATCCTCGATTTTCCGGCGCAGGCGATGATCCGGTTTTTCGAGAATCACGCCCTCCTGTCGCATACCGGCCAGCATCAGTGGCACACCGTGCGGGGTGGATCGGTCGAATATGTGAAGCGCCTGCAGGCGGCTTTGGTGGCTGAAAGCGTTGATCTTCGGCTTGGCGCACCCGTGGCTGGCGTGCGGCGTGCAGAGGGCGGGGCGTTCGTGCGGGCGCAAGGCGGGGAATGGGAAGCGTTTGACGAGGTGGTCTTTGCCACCCATTCCGACGATACCCTGTCCATGCTGGCCGATCCCACCCCGCAAGAGCGCGCGGCCCTGTCATCGGTGCGCTACCAGCCGAATGAGGCCGTGCTGCACGCCGATGCCAGCCTGATGCCGCGCCGTCGCGCCGCCTGGGCAAGCTGGAACTATGTCGAGGGGACGGGGCCAAGACCCGAACGCATCGACCTCACCTACTGGATGAATTCGCTGCAGCCCATCCCGATGGACGATCCGCTGTTTGTCACGCTCAACACCAACCGCCCGATCCGGCCCGAGTTGATCCACGATGTGGTGAGCTTCCGCCACCCGGTCTACGATCTGGCCGCCGAGGCGGGACGTGCCCAGATCCGCGCAATGAACGGGGGCCACGCCACATGGTTCTGCGGGGCGTGGATGCGGGACGGATTTCACGAAGATGGGTTTGCCAGCGCCGTCGATGTGGTCGAGGCGATGCGCGCCAAGGCCCGGATCGCCGCGTGAGCACGGTCGATCATATCGCGGGCGAGACCTTTCACGGGCGAAAGGGGGCGGTGGCCAACAGCTTTCGCTATGGCGTGGATTACCTGCTGCTTGATCCCGAAACGGCGACGCCGCGCCCGTTCTTTTCCCGCAACCGCTGGAACCTGCTTTCCGTCCATGACTGCGATCACGGCGGTGCGCCCAAGGCTGGGCGCGGTGCGGAATGGGCGCGCGAGGTGTTGGCGGCGCATGGCCTGCCGGGCGCTGCGCGTATCCTGCTGTTGGCTCAGCCCCGCGTGTTGGGCCATGTGTTCAATCCGGTCTCGTTCTGGCTGTGCCACGATGCGGATGGCGCCCTGCGGGTCGCCATTGCCGAGGTTTCCAACACTTTCGGTGACCGCCATTCCTACCTTTGCCACCGCGAGGATCTAGCCCCGATCCGGCCCGAGGATACGCTGGACGCGCGCAAGGTATTCCACGTCTCGCCGTTCCAACCCATTGGCGGGACGTACCGGTTCCGGTTCGACATCCGGCCCGAAAGGATCGGGGTCTGGATCGACCACACGAATGGGGAAGGCGGGGTTTTTACCAATCTCATCGGCCCGCGTCGGGCGCTCAGTACGCGCGGCATCCTGTCGGCTTGCCTGCGCCGCCCCTTCGGCTCGCGCCGTGTGCTGGCGCTGATCCACTGGCAGGCATTGCGGCTGGCGCTGAAGGGTGCGCGCTATCGCAACCGTCCCGTGCCCCCGGTGGATGAGGTGACGCGATGACGGCGCTGCCGATGGTCGCCTCGAACCGGCTGCCTGCCTGGTCGCTCTTTGCGGCCCTCATCGCCAGCGCGGGGCTGCCCATCTACATCCACGCACCTAAGTTCTTTGTCGATACCTACGGCGTCAGCCTGACGACGCTTGGCCTTGTTCTCTTCGGCTTGCGGCTTTTCGATATGGTGCAGGATCCGGCGCTCGGATGGCTGGCCGAACGGGGCCGGGCACACCGTCAGGCAATGGTGGCAGGGGCTGCTGCGCTGATGGCCGTATCCATGCTCGGCCTCTTTGCCGTACCCGCTCCGATGGCCCCGCTGGCATGGTTTGCGCTGACGCTGACCGGCCTCTTTTCCGCCTTTTCGTTTCTGACGATCTGCTTTTATGCCCAAGGCGTGCAAAAGGCGCGCAGTCTGGGCGATGCGGGGCACCTGCGCCTTGCCGGATGGCGCGAGGGCGGCTCGCTTCTTGGCATATCGGTGGCTGCCGTGGCCCCTGTGGCGCTGGCGGGGGTGACGGACCGGCCCTTCGCGCTTTTCGCCGCCGGGTTTGCAGCGCTGGCGCTTGTGGCCACCCTTGCCATGCGCGGCGAATGGCGCGCGGCGCCGATCGAGCAGGCGCCAAGCCTGCACCTTGTGCTGGCCGACCCGATGGCGCGGCGCCTTTTGGTGCTGGCGCTGGTGAACGCGGCGCCCGTGGCCGTGACATCCACCCTCTTCCTGTTCTTCGTCGAAAGCCGCCTTGCAGCACCCGGCCTCGAAGGCCCGCTCCTTCTGCTTTTCTTCCTTGCCGCTGCCGCCTCCACCCCGGTGTGGAGCCGCGCTGCCACGCGCTTTGGCCCAAAACGCGTGCTATTGGCGGGCATGTCGCTGGCCATCGCGGCCTTCCTCTTTGCACTGACGCTGGGCGCGGGCGATGTGGCCGCCTTTGCCCTGATCTGCGCTGCGTCGGGTGCCGCCCTTGGCGCTGACATGGTGCTGCTCCCTGCCATCTTTGCCCGCCACCTGTCCGCGCGCTTCGGGGGCGAGGCTGTGGCTTTCGGCCTGTGGTCCTTTGCCTCCAAGATCACCCTCGCTTTCGCGGCTGCCGCCCTTTTCCCTGCACTGGCCGCGAGCGGCTTTACGGCAGGTGCAGAAAACCCCGAAAATGCCCTTTTTCTCTTGTCACTTCTCTACGCAGCCCTTCCCTGCGCCCTGAAACTGGTTGCCATCGCCCTCTTGCTGGCAACCCCTGTCCCGGAGGCATGACGCCTTGACCCCCATCTTGACGCTGATCCTCGGCATGGTCCTGATGCTTGGCATCGTGATGCTGCATGCCCGCACCATGACCTTTCGCAGCCAGACCTCTGCCGATCTTGCCGGCAAAGGCCCGACGTTCGACCTGCGCAAGCATCTGGCCGGGCCGATCCAATGCGAAGGGGTGATCTACGGCCCCACGGGCCGCGTCGCCTCGCGCTTTGTGGCGGACATGCAGGGCGATTGGGAGGGGAACACAGGAACCCTGCGCGAGGTCTTTCGTTATGACAGCGGATCGGTGCAGGAACGCTGCTGGACGCTGAGCCTTGGCAATGACGGCGCGATCCGGGCGGAAGCGCCCGATGTCGTGGGCGTGGGGTCGGGTCAGGCGGAAGGGCCGGGCGTGGTTCTGCGCTATCGCATAAAACTTGCGGACGATGCGGGCGGGCACGTTCTGGATGTGACGGACTGGATGTACCTCATGGAAAACGGCGCCATCATGAACCGCAGCCAGTTTCGCAAATTCGGCATCAAGGTTGCCGAACTGGTGGCCACGATGCGCCCGAAGGAGGGGATCGCGTGAGAGATTTTGCAGGCAAGCGCTATTGGCTCGTCGGGGCGAGCGAGGGGTTGGGCCTCGCACTCGCGCGCATGATGTCGGGCGCGGGGGCAGAGGTGATCCTCTCTGCCCGCTCGCCCGACCGGCTGGCCGAGGCTGTGGCAACCATGCCGGGTCGGGCCCGCGCGGTCACGTGCGATGTGGCGGACACCGCATCGGTGCAGGCTGCGGCTGCGGAAGTGGGTGAGATCGACGGCGTGGTCTTTCTGGCCGGTGTCTATTGGCCGATGACGGCGCAGGAGTGGGATGCCGAAAAGGCCGAATCCATGGCCAACATCAACTTTCTGGGCGCCATGCGCGTAGTGGGGGCGGCGCTTCCCGCGATGGTGGCGCGGGACCGGGGGCATGTGGTGATCACCGGGTCGCTTTCCGCCTTTCGCGGGCTGCCGGGCGCCATCGGCTATGCCGCCTCGAAAGCAGGAACGATGGCCCTGGCAGAATCGCTCTACTGCGATTTGCGCGGATCGGGCGTGACGGTGCAGGTGGCCAACCCCGGTTTCATCCGGACGCGGCTGACAGAAAAGAACGATTTCAAGATGCCCTTCCTCATGGAACCCGAAGAGGCCGCGCGCGCGATGTTCGATCTGATGCTGACCGACGAATTCAAGAAAAGCTTTCCCACCGTCTTTTCCTGGTTCTTCCGCCTTGGCCAGTTCCTGCCCGACTGGGCCTATTACCGCCTCTTTGCCCCCCGCTCCTGACACAGGGGGCAAATCCTGCGATCATCCCAGATGATCCACCCGCGCCAGATATTGCGCGAGCCGCCCAACCTCGCCCAGCCAGCGCGCCACAAGGCGCGGATCATGTGGTGCGGCATGAACGCCGACCGTGATCTCGCGCGACAGCACCGCCTCGACCGCCAGCGCCACGGGCACCGATACCAGCCGCGCCATCGCGGTGCCCCGCGCATCGCCCCAGGCATCCAGCGCCCATGTGCGGCGAAAGACGGGCACACCGTCACGCTCTGCCTTCAGCGAGACGAACAGCACCACCCGGTCCGGCTCGCCCGGGGCGTAGGCGTTCTTCTTCATGAAATCTGCCGCCATTTCGGCCAGCCGCGCGTCGCCCTCGGGGCCTTTCAGCCCTTCAATCTCGGCGAAGACCGGCGCCCACGCGTCGGCCCAGCCATTCAGACGGATCGTGCCACGGACGAAATCATGCACCTTCCAGCTTTCGTCGAATTGATAATCGGCGATGAACGGAATGGAATCGCGGTTGGGATAGACTTCGAACGTTTCAGGCACCGGCAGCGGTGCGTCATAGGTGCTGATCGCATCCCAAGGCCGGGCCACCCGCAGTTCGGTGAAATGCCGGATCGACCGGGATGGTGAGCGCAGCGCCTTCAACACCCCCAGAGGCGCCCAAGAGAACTTGTAGCGAAACGCGTTCGGCTCTTTCGGGATGCCCCCGCAGTACGAAGTGAACGACAGCGCATTGCCAACGTCATAGGCCGCCGAAGCGCGGTAGGCGGCGACCAGGTCATGCGCCATCAGATGGTCGATGCCGGGGTCGAGCCCAACCTCATTGACGCAGGCAAGGCCCGCCACGCGAAATTTCTCATCCAGCGCCCGCATCTCGGGCGCGATGTAGGAAGAGGATACGAAATGCGCCCCGCGCCGCAGGCAGGCGGTGGCGATGGCCACATGCTGGTCTGCGGGCAGCATGGACACCACTACATCCCCCCGCGCCAGCGCGTCCGTCAGGGCATTCAGCGAATAGGGGCGGATATCGCTGGCGATGTCGCCCACTTCCGCGCGCGCCTTTTCGACCGTGCGGTTCCACACCACCACGGGGTGGCCCGCCTCGATCAGACGCCTGAGGCCGGGGATCGCGGAAAGCCCGGTGCCGCACCAGTGGATCGTCATGGATACCTCCTTCAAAGCGTGGCGATCTGGCTGTCATAGGTGGCCCGCGCGCGGCCCCAGACGCCAGCGTTCAGGTTGGTCAGCGAAAGCAGCGACGGCAGAAGCTGGCCTGCGTAATCCTCGCTCGATTCGGCTGGCAGAAGCGAGGGCAGATTGTCGATGGCCATCACGTCAAGCGGTGGTGCCCCGGCCACGCGCAGCGCGGGGGCCTTCCAGTCCGTCACGCGGTCATACACCTTGACGGGCGAGAAATCGGATGTGGGGTCGCAGGCGATATCGCCGATCACCCGCAGGTTGCGTGGCGCATCCCGCACCGAAGCAGGCACGAAGACCGGGCAGCCGGGCCGGGCAAGGATGCAATTGAGGAAAATCTCATGCGCCAGCACTTCGGGGTAGGGCCCGCCATGCGCCGTCTCGGCCATATCCCAACGCGTAACTTGCAGGCCCATCGCCGTGCACAGATCCGCCGCCCCAGTGCCGACGCGCCCAAGGGCCCCGATGACGATCACGCGGGGGGCGCCAAAGCCTGCAAGTTCGGCCCGCAGATCTGCCAGCAGCGCCCCGCGCCCGGAATATGTGCCGACCGGGCCGCAGATCCCGCCCCGCGCTTGTGCGGCATAGGCCTTGAGGCTGACCGCCGCCCCCGCATAGCCCGCCCAATAGCCGAAAGCCGCCACCCGGCGCCCGCCATCGTCGACCAGATATTCCAGATCGTAAAGCGCCCCGCCCCCGGCCATGAAACGGCGCAAAAGCACCTGCCCCGCGGGCTGGCCCTTGAAGGCATGGCCGAACATGATGTGGCGGTGCGGCAGGGGCGTGCCATCCTCGGGCAGCTCCTTCAGGCCGAAGATGATCGCATCGTGCGGGGCATCGGGCCAACTGCCCGCTGGCGCGATGGCGCAACCGGCGTTTCGGTACCCGGCCAGCGGTACGGCACGCACCGGGCTTTCCTCCACCGTCACCTGCAAGCCCGCCGCGATCAGCGCGGCTGCGCCATCGGGCATCAGGCCCACCCGTTCCTCGTTCGCGCGCTGCTCGGCGCGCAGCCACAAATGCGTCATCGCGTGTCCTTGTGATTTCCCCACGGGGAAACAGTGGTTTTCCGGCTCGCCCGCTTGGCGTGGCGGCTTCGGGATACCAGATTACAATGCAGTTTACAGGGGGAAGCGTATGGCGTGGCGGCGTCGTGGGGTGCTGGGCATCGCGGGTCTGGGCGCGCTTGCCGCTGGGGGATGGTCGCTGCGGCCCCGGCAAAGGCTTGGCGCCGACGCATTCGCGGCGCGATATGCGACGCCTTTGCCTGCGCCGGAACGGGCGCTTTCCGTCTACCACCTCGGCCACAGTCTTGTGGGCCGCGACATGCCCGCGATGCTGGCGCAACTGGCTGCGGCAGCGGGATATCCGGCGCATCATCATGCCAGTCAGCTTGGCTGGGGCGCGTCGCTTCGCCAGCACTGGGAACCGGACGCGCCGGTGCCCGGCTTTGCGGTCGAAAACGCCCATCCCGCCCACCGCGACGCCTTTGGGGCGTTGGCCTCTGGCGCCTATGACGCGGTGGTGCTGACCGAGATGGTGGACCTGCGCGATGCGATCCGCTGGCACGACAGCGCGCATTATCTGGCGCAATGGGCGCGGGCGGCGCATGCGGGCAACCCGGATGTGCGCGTGTACCTTTATGAAACCTGGCACAGACAGGACGATCCCGAAGGCTGGTTGACCCGGATCGCGCGCGATCTTCCCCGCCATTGGGAGGACGATCTGCTGCGTCCCGCGATGGCCGAAGCGGGGGTTGGCACGATCCATGTGATCCCGGCGGGGCAGGCGCTGGCCGCCGTGGTGCGCGCCGCCGAGGCGGGGCAATTGCCGGGCATCCACGCGCGGCATGACCTCTTCGCCCTGACGCCCGAGGGCACCGCAGACCCGATCCACCTTGGCGATCTGGGCGCCGCTGTGGTGGCTTATGCGCATTTCGCAGCACTCTACCACCGCTCGCCCGAAGGGTTGCCCGCCGCCTTGCGCCGGGCAGACGGCAGCGCCGCGACGCGGCTGCCAGAAGCCTCCCTTTCGGCGGTGCAGCGGCTGGTCTGGCAGGCCGTAAGCACGTATCCTGCCAGCGGAATTGCCCCCGTCGCCGGGGCCTGAGCCCCGAAGGGGAGGCTGATGTCCTACCTGACGCTGATGGCAAAGGTGCTGATGGTCGGCCACAGCCTTGTCGGCCCCGACCTGCCGGGCATGACCGAGGCGGCGATGGCCGCAGCAGGGGTGGCCGGCACGGTCGCGGCGCAGGTCATCAACGGCGCGCCACTGCAATGGAACTGGGATCATGGCGCCGAGGCCGAAGGCGTGAACGCACGTGCAGAGCTTGCGCTGGGCCAGACCGATGTGTTGATCCTGACAGAGGCGCAGCCGCTGGCGGCGCAGATCGAATGGAACGACAGCGCAGGGGCGGTGGCCGATTGGGCTGGCGCAGCCTGGGGCGCGAACCCCGCGACAGAAGTGTTCCTTTATGAAACATGGGCGAGCCTGCAGAGCGGCCCCGGCTCCCTGATACCCGACGATCCGGGCGCGCGCCTGCCGTGGCGCGAACGGCTGGCGGACGACCTGCCACGCTGGCAATCGCTGGTCGCCGCCGCCAATGCCTTGCGGCCCCAGGATGCGCCGCCCGCCCGGCTGATCCCGGCGGGTCAGGCGATGGGGCTTCTGGCCGATGCCGTCGCGCGGGGCGAGGTGCCGGGTGCAAGCGGCATTGCCGATTTCTTCGACGACGATATTCACCTCAATGGACGGGGCCTTTACTTCGTGGCGCTGGTGCAGATGGCCGCGATCACCGGCAAGACGCCCGAGGGGCTGCCGCCAAGGCTCGGGCGGCTATGGCGCGATCGCACATCCATTGTATCGCCCGAGATGGCGGCGGTCCTGCAACGCTTGGCCCGACAGGCGGTCGAGGCGCAGCCTGCCACGGATATGATCGCCGCGCCCGTTGCCCCAACTCGCCCTGCGCTGACCGCCATCACCAATCGCAACCTATCCCTTGGCCTTGCGGGCATTGCCGACTGGTCGGCGCAACAACCCTTTCTGAACGTGATGAAGACTGCCCGGCCCTGGATCGGCCACAAGCCCGGTCAGTGGGGCGGATGGGAATTTGCCGACCTTCAGGTGGCGGGCCACGTGGATGCCCACGGTTGGCCGCAGTCCATTCCTGCGGGGGCCGCGGGCCTTTCCACCCTTGTGCTGACCGATCTGCCAACCAGTGCGGGCGGCGTTGCGGGGCGCTACGTGCTGACATGGACGGGCAAGGGCGATCTGCGCCTTGAGGGCCGCGCGGCGCGGCAGGATCAGGCCCCGGGGCGCATCACGTTCGACTACATCCCCGGACCGGGATCGGTGATCGTGACGCTGACAGCGCTCGATTCCGCCGATCCGATCCGCGATCTTGTTCTGGTGCGCGCGGATCGCGCGGCTGCGTTGGCAGCGGGCCAGGTGTTCAACCCCGATTGGCTGGCGCGGTTGCAGGGTGTGCGGGGCGTGCGCTTCATGGATTGGATGGCCACCAACAATGCCACGCTCGCCCGCGCCGTCGACCGCCCCCTGCCCGGCGATTTCACCTATGCCCTGCACGGCGCACCGATGGAGGTGATGGTGGCGCTGGCAAACCGCCTTGGTGCCGATCCCTGGTTCACGATCCCCCATCTGGCCGAAGATGCGCTGGTGCGCGATCTCGCAATGGTGTCGCATGATGGGTTGGCACCCGGCCTGCGTGCCAGCGTGGAATTTTCCAACGAGGTCTGGAACTGGCAGTTCGGTCAGGCGCGCTGGGCCGATGCGGCGGCGCAGACACGTTGGGGTGCGAAGGATGCCTGGGTGCAGGCCTATGCCCTGCGCGCCGCCGAAGTGGCGGATATCTGGGCTGCTGTCTATGGTGCCGACGCACCCACCCGGTTGACCCGCGTGATTTCGACCCAGACGGGGTGGCTGGGGCTGGAAGACCAGATCCTGAATGCCCCGCTGGTGCTGGCAGAGGGGCGCCCCGCGCCGCGTCTGTCATTCGATGCCTATGCCGTGACCGGCTATTTCGCGGCAAGCCTTGGCACGCCCGAAAAGGCGCCGCTGGTCAAAGCTTGGCTGGCGGCCTCTCTGGTTGCCGCAGAGGCACGTGCCGATTCAGCGGGGCTAACGGGCGCCGCACGGGCGGCTTTCCTTGGTGCGCACCGTTTTGATGATGCCGTGGCGCTTGCGGCCCGCGAACTGGCCGATGGCAGCGTGACAGGCACGCCACAGGATACGCTTATCGCACTTTCGGGCGCGATCTGGCCCCATCACAAGGCGGCGGCACAAACGGCGGGGCTGCGCCTTGTGATGTACGAGGGCGGCACGCATGTGGTGGGCATCGGCCCGGTCGCCGACGATCCCGAGCTGACGGCCTTCTTCACCCACCTGAACTATGCGCCTGCGATGGGCGCCCTCTACGACCGTCTGCTGGCCGATTGGGCCGGAATGACCGATGCGCCCTTCAACGCGTTCGTCGACGTCGGTACCCCCACGAAATGGGGCAGTTGGGGCGCCCTGCGGCACTTGGGCGATGATAATCCGCGCTGGCAAAGCCTTGCCAGGGGATGCGCGGGATGCTGAGCGTGATCATCCCCGCCTCGAATGAGGCGGGTTGGATCGGCCGCTGCCTTGCCGCCCTTTTTGCATCCGATCCGGTTCCGGGCGGGGCCGAGGCCATCGTTGTGGCCAATGGCTGCCACGACGACACCGCCGACCGCGCGCGCGCCATGGCGGCAGAAGCAAAGGCACAAGGTTGGCAGCTTTCGGTCATCGAACTGGCCGTCGGCAGCAAACCCGGTGCGCTGAACCGCGGGGAGGCTGAGGCGCGGGGCGAGATACGCGCCTACCTTGATGCCGATGTGCGCGTCAGCCCGCCCCTGATGGCGCAGTTGGCCTTGTCGCTGCAGCCGCTTGCGCCCCTCTATGCAACGGGCCGCCCCATGCTGCCCCGCGCGGCAAGCGGGATCACGCGGGCCTATGCCCGGTTCTGGATGCGGTTGCCGTTCTATGCGACGCCCGCGCCCGGCTTTGGCCTTTTCGCTGTGAACGCGGCCGGTCGGGCGCGATGGGGCGCGTTTCCGGGGATCATTTCGGACGATACCTTCGTGCGGTTGCAATTCGAACCGGGCGAGCGGCTGGAATGTCCCGGCACCTACGATTGGCCAATGGTCGAGGGGTTTGCAGCCCTTGTCCGCGTGCGGCGCAGGCAGGATAGCGGGGTGGCAGAGATTGCCGCGCTGCACCCATCGTTGATGACGCGCGAAGCCAAGCCGCGCGTGGGGCGCTGGCGTCTGGCGCAACTGGCGGTGAAAGACCCCGCTGGCTTCGGGGTCTATGCTTTGGTCACGTTGGCTGTGCGCCTTCTCCCCGGGCGCCGGGGATGGGTCCGGGGGCGCTAGGCTCCGGCAGCGCGCAAAAGCGCCACCAGTTTTGCGGCTTCGCAGTGGATGTCATGCCGCTCCATCACCCGGGCACGACCCGCGATGCCCATCGCGGCCAAAGGTTCGGGCGCAGTGGCGGCCAAGTCTGCGATGGCGGCGGCAAAGGCGCCCGCATCGCCCGCAGGCACCAGCCAGCCGGTGATCCCCGGCAGCACCAGTTCCGGCACACCTGCGATGGCCGTCGCGATCACCGGGCGCCCCGCCGCCATTGCCTCCATCACCACCACCGGCAACCCTTCGGCAAAGGATGGCAGCACCAGCGCCTGAGCCCCCGCCAGCGCCGCGCGTACGCCCGCCTCATCCTGCCAGCCGACAAAGGTGATCTGTCCCGGCGCGGCCCGCTTTGCCTGCACTTCCAGCGCCGCCCGCATCGGGCCATCGCCGACCAGCGTCAGCCGCAGGCCCGGCAGGTGCGGTGCGGCCAGCGCCATCGCCTCCATCAGCAGGCCAAAGCCCTTTTGTTCGGCCAGCCGCCCGATGGCCACCAGATGCGGCCCACCTTGCGGCAGCGGGGTGGGTGAAGGAAACGCCGCCGGGTCGATGCCGCAATGCACGACCCTGATGCGCGGCCACGCCTCAACCGGCGCCCAGCGGCAAAGCTGGCTGCGCCCGAAGCTGGAGATCGCGATGACGAACCGCGCCTTTGCGCATTTCAGCCCCAAGGACAGCGCGGCGGGGGCGTCGAATTCCTCCGGCCCATGCGCGGTGAAGCTGTAGCCGGGGCCACCAAGCGCCGACGCCAGAAGCGCGACGCTGGCCGAGTTCGTGCCGAAATGCGCGTGGATATGGGTGATCCCCAACAGGTGCGCCCGCCGAGCGATATAGGCGGCCTCGACCAGATAGATCATGTGCCGCAACCGCCCGCCGGTGCCCGACCCACCCCCAGCCCCCGCAGCCCCCATCCGCAGCGCCAAAGCGAAGGCACGCGCAAGCGCGCCCGGGCGCGCCGCTGCCCACAGCCCCGCGCGGACCAACGCAGCCGCCCCAGCCTCCAGCACATGTTCGGTGCGCGCATCTTCCGCGCAGTCGGCCGCTTCCACCAGAGCCGCCCGGTCCGACCGCATGGCAAAGCGATGCACCGGCATCCCCGCCGCCTCGATTGCCGCAATCTCGCGCCGGATGAAGGTGTGCGAGGCACGGGGATAGGTGTTGACCAGATAGCCAAGCGTCACAGCGGCATCCTTTTTCTGCGGGGCAAGCATCCTTTGCGCCGCCCGCCGATGCAATGGCCGCGATTGACCGCCCCAGCCCGCGCCCATAGGGTCGCGGCGCCGATCAGGAGGGCGCGATGTCGAACACCGGGCGTCTGGCGCCGTCGCCGCTTTTCGCCCGCGCGCTGCGTGGTTCGGCGATCACGGCAGGTGGCTATGCGCTGTCGCAGGGGCTACGGCTTGCCTCGAACCTGATACTCGCGCGGCTTTTGTTCCCCGAGGCGTTCGGTCTGATGGCCCTTGTGTCGGTGGTGCTTGTCGGGCTGCAGATGTTTTCCGACGTGGGACTTGGCCCTGCCATCTCGCGCAGCCCGCGCGGGGATGACCCGGATTTCCTGAATACGGCCTGGACGCTCGCCGTAGCGCGCGGTGCAGTCCTCTGGGCGCTTGCAAGCGCGCTGGCCTTGCCGATTGCGGACTTTTACGCGGCGCCCGATCTGCGGGGCCTCTTGCCCGCTGCCGCCGTGGCGCTGCTGATTGCGGGGTTCAACCCGACGCGGATCGACACCGCCAATCGCCATCTTCTGCTGGGCCGGGTCACGCTGCTCGACCTTGCAAGCCAGGCTATCGGCATTGCCGCGATGGTGGTGCTGGCTTGGGTGTTCGGATCGGTCTGGGCGCTTGTTGCAGGGTCGGTTTTGGGGGCGCTGGCCAAGCTTGCGCTGATGATGGCCTGTCTGCCCGGCCCCGCAAACCGCTTTCGCTGGGATCCGGGCGCCGGAAAGGAACTGGTTCATTTCGGCAAGTGGATCCTGCTTTCAACCGTGTGCGGCTTTCTTCTGGCGCAAGGCGACCGGCTGATCCTGGGCGCTTACCTTACGCTCGATCAATTGGGGGTCTACAATATCGGTTACTTCCTTGCGTCGTTCCCGTGGCTTCTGGGCGGGGCGGTGACGATGCGGGTGATGATCCCGCTTTACCGCGATGATCCGCCGGGGGCCAAGGCGGCGAACGCGCCACGCGTCCGGCGGCTGCGGATGGGAATGACGGGCGTTCTGCTGCTACTGCTCGCATTGTTGGCCGTGGGTGGGGACGCGCTGATCGCGTTCCTCTACGATGCGCGCTATGCGGCGGCGGGGCCGATCCTTGTGATGGTGGCCTGCGTGCAAATGCCCGCCGTTCTGGGGATGACCTACGATCAGGCCGCATTGGCCGCAGGGGATTCGCGGCGGTTTTTCCTTTTGCTGCTGGCTAAGGCCGTGGTTCAGACCTCTGCCTTTCTGATTGGCGCCGAGATGGGCGGTCTGGTCGGTGCGCTTGTGGGGCAGGGGCTGGCGCTGGCCGGGCTGCATGGATTGATCGTGCTTCTGGCGCGCAAGTTCGGCGTGTGGGACGCGCGGCACGATGCGATCTGGTCCGCCTTCGCGGCATTGGCCATCGTTCTGGCGCTCTGGCTGCACGCGCCGGCGATACGCGCGCTTCTCTGACGCTTCAGTTTCAGCCGGATGATCGGAACTTCGCCGGGAAGTGGCCAGAGCGAAAGGGTATGGATCGCAGGTGCCCGCTCTGGGCAGACTTGTGCCGCATAGGCAACAATTACCAAAGAAGCGGAATTTGCCTGGAACCGGACATCGGGGCCGGACCGGCGCGCCGCTGGCATCTGCGAATCGCATCTGGCGGCTCAATTCTGCGGAACGGTCGATTTCTACGCAAGGTTGAGCAAACTTTTCCGCATCTTCTGCAAGTACGCATCACGGGACGAAAGCATCGTAAACGCGGCGTAAATAGGTCCGAAAGCAGGAAGAGAAGTGTCGCCAAAGGCCCATGTTACCCGGTAAAATGATCTCATGGGGTGCGAAAGTTGACACTCGATCATCGCTATTTTTTCGGTCCGTTCGTCGAGCGGATTTTTGATGGACGCGCAGGAAATCGAACGATCAAGCGCGGTATTTGAACGAAATTTGCCCGGCCTCTTGGGTTCTTTGTGTGCGGAGTTGCGACAATGAGTATCATACTTCCCGAAATCCTGCCTGAAGGTGAAACGGCTCGTCCCCGTCAGGTCGGGCCGCGCGCCATCGCCCGGCAGGATATCGTCTCCCCCAAAGGGATCTACCGGCGGTTTTTCAAGCGTGTGTTCGATGTGGCCGCCGTACTGGCTGCAGCGCCGGTCATCCTGCCCGTGATCGCAGGTCTCGCGCTGGTCGTCCGCAGGGATGGCGGCCCCGCGTTCTACAGCCAGCTTCGCGTGGGCAAGGGCGGGCGCTCCTTCCGGATGTGGAAGCTGCGGTCCATGGTGCCCGATGCCGACGCACGCATGGACGAGTATCTTCAATCCAACGCCGCCGCCCGCGTGGAGTGGGAGATGACGCAAAAGCTGCGCCATGATCCTCGCATCACCCGCGTCGGTCATTTCATTCGCCGCTCGTCGCTCGATGAGCTGCCGCAGCTTTGGAACGTTCTGAAGGGCGAGATGAGCCTTGTGGGCCCCCGCCCGATGATGCCCTGCCAGCAGTCGATGTATCCCGGCCGGGCCTATTATCTGATGCGTCCCGGCATCACCGGGCTCTGGCAGACCGCCGGGCGCCATGCGACGGCCTTTTCGGCGCGCGCGGTGTACGATGGCGAATACGAGGCTACGCTGTCATTGGGAACCGATCTGCGTATTCTGTCGCGGACCGTGGGCGTCGTTATGAAATGCACCGGCTGCTGATCTGACGCAGCCCTAAGTCTTGGGCTTGCTGTGCGCAGGCCCTGATCACGTGATCGCTGCGACGACCACAGCCATGAGGCCGAGCGCGGCAAAGACCCCCAATACCATTGGGCGAACGCTGCCAGCTTGCACCCATCGCCAGACGCCCTCGACCCGGCGCTGCACGGCAAGAACCCATCCCTTGCGATCCGACCCCACCAAACCCTGCACCCCGGCACGCGTCGGAATGCCTTCGGCCCGGCTTGTGCGCAGGTTCCGCAGTTCGGGGATCGAAACGATGGGCTGCAAATCCAGTTGCCGCTTCATCTGGGCCGCCGTCCGCACCACGGGGAATGCCAGGTCCAGAACGAAGGCGGCAGCAATGCCAAGAAGCAGGCTCGCCACGGCGCCCACCAACGCCAGGCGCTTGCGGCCACCGCTGATTGGCAGGTCCGGGATGACCGCGCGCTCCAGCAGTGTGAAGCGCTCTGCCTGTTGCCGTTCCTCCAGCTTGCGCGCGGTATCGGCCTCGCTCAGCCGTCGCGTGATCGCCTCCGCTTGTGCGGTGATCTGGTCGCGGCGGCGGTCATATGCGGCCAGCCCCTCTTCCACTGCGGGCATCCGCCCCATCCGTTCGGCCAGTGCCGCGCGCTGCGACGCCAGTGCCGCGCGCTGTGCAGCCAGGACCGCAACCTGATCACCGATGGTGGCGATCTGGCGCCGGTCGGTTTCGCGCTGGGTGGCGACGGCGGCAATACGGTCACGCTCGTTCTTCAGGGCGATGATCTGCTGGTCAAGCTGGCGGATGTCGGCCTCGATCCCGCCAATCTCTTCGCGCCAGAGATCGCGCTGCGAGGGCAGGGCATCGGCATGCACGCTGCGGTAGGCGGCAACCTCGGCTTCAAGTGTCGCAAGCTCGTCGTCCAGTCGCACGCGCTCGGCGGTGAAAAAGTCGTAAGCCTCGCGCGCGCGGCCCGTCTGGCCTTCCACACTGGCATCAATCAGGCTTTGCGCGAAATCATTGGCCAGCCGCGCAGATTTGGCGGCGGTATCGGCCCGCGTCGAGATCAGAAGCGCCGAAACCTGCGGCGGCGCACCATAAACGGGTGTCGCAGCCGAAGCGACCGTCTGGAACCGCAGCGCAAGGCGCAACTGATGCACCTTTTCGTCGTTGCTGAGCGGCAGGCCATCGTAAAGCTTGTGCCGGTCGATCATCGCCAGAAGGTTCTCGCGCGTTGTCAGCCGCTGCTGAATCGTTTGCAGCCGCTGCGCCGACGCGCTGATAACGGGCGCGCCGGCATCATCCGCGACGGTGGGCGTTTCGACCTGGATGACGGATGTGGCCTCATAGACCACGGGCCGCGCCAGCGCGTAGAGAAGCGCAAGCACCGTGCCCAGAACCGTGATCGTCGCAATCAACAGGC
This sequence comes from Rhodobacterales bacterium, assembly GCA_038251625.1. GTDB lineage: Bacteria > Pseudomonadota > Alphaproteobacteria > Rhodobacterales > Rhodobacteraceae > JBBQXK01. The sequence continues at coordinate 41,382 of JBBSBE010000001.1, read as the reverse complement.
GGCGGCGGATCAGAAGGCTCAGGAATTCTTCGACAGACTGGATCTGGCCCATCGGTCAGCCCTGCTTCCAGCCATAGCGATAGCGCGCAAGCGTCAGATCCTGCGCCCGGTTCAACACCACGCCAAGCAGTGGCTTGCGGCCTTCAAAGAGGCGCTCGCAGGCTTTCACATCCTCGGGCGTCGTGCGTGTGCCATCGGCCACCAGCAGGATCGCATCGACCTGCGGCAACAGCGCCATCACATCATCGCTGACCAGCGCGGGCGGCATGTCGATCACTACAACCTCTGGGTTAACCTGCTCCATCATCGCGGCCAGCGCGGCACTGGTTTCGGTGGCGTGAAGCAGTTCGGAGGCATCGGCCGCCGGGGCGCCATTCAGCGCCAGCGCAAGTGTCCGGCCAACGCGCAGGAAGTGCGATTCAAGCGGTTGCGCCCCGGTCAGGAAATCGCGCATCGACGCGGTTTCCTTCAGCCCCAACAGCATGGCAAGGCCGGGGCGGCGAAGCTCCAGATCCATCAAAACCACGCGGCTGCCGGGACGGCGCGCAAGGCTGAGCGCGAGGTTGGCGGCAACAAGGCTTTTGCCGCAGCCATGCGTCGGCGATGTCACGGCGATGCGGCGCCAACCGCGTTCAGCCAGAACCAGCAACAACCGCGAGCGCAGCATGTCGAAGGCCGCGGCGGCAGGATCCGTCGAAGGTTCTGGAAACAAACCGTTTCCTTCGATCCGGGCGGCATCGAGGGTGATCGCGCTCAGCGATTCCCAAACCCTGTCCGGGTTCGGCGGCGCGAGCTTCAGCACCCCCGCTTCGAGCTGCTGCAGGGCGGGCAGCATCGGCAGCGTGGCGTGACCCGCGCCGGGATGGAACAGCGACACGCCGGTCTGCCGAGGCCGCCGCGCCTCTTCCGACAATTTGCGAAAACTGTCTTCATCCATGCAGACGCCCCCAACACCTGCCGCCGCTTCCGCCTCGACCAGCGACATCTTGTGGTTCGTCATGAAAGAGGCCGGCCTTTGCTCTGCCGGTTCTTTGCCCGGACACTTGCTAAATACGCACCCTGCCAGATGGCAGGTTTTTCCAAAGTTTGCCGGTGCGGATTGAAAACCGACTGGCCCTGCGTGAAGCGCATTGGCCCCCGCCCGATGGTCTTTTGACTAACAGATAAATGACGATTGCGAAAGACTGCGGCCCCCGTGGCGCCGCCGTCGGGGCGGCCCTATGGTCGGTCGGCGAAGGGGCAAAACGGGGCGCGGAATGCCGCAGACGGCCGAGGTGGATGCGGTGGTGATCGGCCGCAATGAAGGGGCCCGGCTGGTCGCTTGTCTTGCGTCCTTGCAGGGCCGGGTGCGGCGCATCGTTTATGTCGACAGCGGCTCCACCGATGGCAGCGCCGAGGCTGCGATGCGCACGGGCGCGTCCGTCGTGTCGCTTGATCCGGCGCAGGCCTTCACCGCCGCGCGGGCGCGCAACGCGGGTCTTGCGGTGCTTGCTGCCGACCCCGCCGCACGCGCGCTGGTGCAGGTGGTGGATGGCGATTGCACACTCGATCCTGGCTGGCTGGCCACAGCCACGGCGTTTCTGGCCGCACACCGTGGGGTTGTGGTGGTCGCAGGCCGTAGGCGTGAGCGGTTTCCCGAAGCGTCGGTCTGGAACCGTCTTTGCGACCGTGAATGGAACACGCCCATCGGCCCCGCCCGTGCCTGCGGCGGCGACGCGCTGATGCGGCGCGCGGCGGTCATGGCGGTGGGTGGCTACCGCGACGGTCTGATCGCAGGCGAAGAGCCCGAGCTTTGCCTGCGCCTGATCCGCGCCGGTGGTGCGGTCTGGCGCCTCGACGCCGAGATGACGATACACGACGCCGCCATGATCCGCTTTTCCCAGTGGTGGCGGCGAACGCGGCGCGCGGGGCATGCCTATGCCGAAGGGGCGGCGCTGCACGGGCGGGGGCCAGAACGGCATTGGGTGGCCGAAACGCGGCGGGCGCTGGCATGGGGTCTTGGCGTGCCCGTCGCGGCGTTTTTGGCGGGGCTGGCCCATCCCGCAGGGATCCTGATCCTGATGCTATGGCCGATGCAGATGGTTCGTCTGGCGTGGCGCTGGCGGGTCGAGGGGCGCATGGGGCGCGAGGCTGCCGTCTTCACCGTTTTGGGCAAACTGCCCGAAGCGCTGGGCGTGCTTGGCTTCTGTCTCGGGCGGCGAAAGGGCCGCATCATCGAACACAAGTGATCAGCGCCGCAGTCGCCAGGCTGCAAGCGCCTCGGCTGGCAGGATGGCGGCGCAGTCGAGATAGCGCCAGATCATCCGCCGCGGCGCAGACACCATCCGCCACAGCCATTCCAGCGCCAGCGCGCGCACCCATTCCGGCGCCCGGTGCTGGAACCCACCCAGAAAATCGAGCCCGGCCCCGATCGAGGCGAACCCCGCCTCCGGCGCCAGCCGACGGCCAAGGGCCGCGAACCGTTCCTGCTTTGGCGCACCAAGGGCGATCATGCAAAGGCACGGTCCAAGCGCCGAAATGCGCGTCAGGATATCCAGCGCTGTCTCGCCTTCGGGGTCAAATCCCATCGGCGGCGCCTCGCACAGGGCAACCAGCAGCCCCGGCACCGCCGTGCGCAACACCACCGCCGCACCTGCCAGCGCTTCGGCGCTGCTGCCGACCAGAACCACAGGCCGCCCGGTCATCGCCGCAACCGCTGCAAGCGGCACCACCATGTCCGCCCCCGGCACCAGCGCCACCGGATGCCCGGCGATGTAGGACAGCCAGACGATGGGGTTTCCGTCTGCCACAATCAGATCCTGCGCCGCATAGGCGACACGGAAAGACGGCTCGCGGCGCAACTTTACAAGGTGGTCGAGGTTGATCGTGGCAAGGGCAAAACCGGCCCCTTTCAGCAGACGGTTCGTCACCTCTGCAAGAAGCGCAGTCCGGTCACGTTCGTTGACCGTAATCATACCGTCTGGGTAACTGAACTGCATGGGAACCACGACTCACAGGCCTTGGCCGATACCATAAAGCGAAGCGCCATGCGACGGTTCTGTGACAATTCTGAACACACTGTTTCGCAACATCTTGTTGCGTTCCGTGATAGCCTCAAAGGGCCCTTTTGACAAAGACAGATGCCCAACGCGCTTGCCTATCTGATGTTGCTTGTCTGGCCCATCGCCGTGTGGGTCCTCTACCTCAATCTGTCGCCCCAGCGCGCGCTGATCTGGGCCATTCTCGGCGCCTACATGATCCTGCCACCGCTGGCCAAGTTCGACCTGCCTGCCGTGCCCGATTTCGACAAGTTCTCGATTGCCAACCTCAGCGCGCTGATCTGCACGCTGTTCCTGCTGCGCGCCCGTGTGCCGGTGATGCCGAAGGGTGTGGCGGGCAAGGCGCTGATGCTGCTTTTCATCCTCAGCCCCTTTGCAACCTCGCTGACCAACCCCGATCCGATCCCCATTCTGGCCAAGGACGTGCCCGCCCTGCGGCTATACGACAGCATCGCCTTCGTCTCGAACCAGGTGATCGCGCTCATCCCGTTCTTTCTGGGCCGCAAGTTTCTGGCCACGCCCGAAGGGATGCGCGCCGTGGTGGTGGCGCTGGTGGCGGCCGGGCTGATCTATTCGCTGCCCATGATCGCCGAGATGCGGCTCTCGCCCCAGATCAACGTCTGGGTCTATGGGTTCTTCCAGCATGATTTCAGCCAGTCGATGCGCAATGGCGGCTTCCGCCCCGTCGTGTTCATGCCGCATGGCCTGTGGGTGGCGTTCTTTGCGCTGATGGCCGCAATGTCGTCGCTGATCCTGCTGCGCGAGGCCAGCGCAGAGGAACGCCCGAAGCGGCTGGCGATCTGGCTCTATCTGATGGTTCTGCTTTACCTGTGCCGCAGTACGGGCCCGATGGTTTATGCGCTGGGCCTGATCCCGGTGATCCTGTTCCTGCCGCGTCGATGGCAGCTTTTGATTGCAGCATCGCTGGCGCTGATCGTGATCGCGTATCCGCTGCTGCGCGGGGCGCATATGGTGCCCTTGGACCGGATTCTGGAGGTCGCCAGGGGCTACAGCGCCGAACGGCATCAATCGCTGGAGTTTCGCATCATCAACGAAGAGGCGCTGCTGGCGCGGGCGATGGAAAAGCCGTGGTTCGGCTGGGGCGGATACGGGCGCAACCTGATCCTCGATCCGATCGACGGGCACATCCTGTCGATCCCCGACGGGGGCTGGATCATCGTGCTCGGGGCGTTCGGCTGGATGGGCTATGCGGCGCAGTTCGGGCTCTTGGTGCTGCCGCTCCTGCTGCTGGGGCGCGAGGCGCTTGCCAGCCGGTCGGCGGTCTTTTCGCCCTGGGGGGTGACGATTGCGCTGATCTATGCCGCGAACCTTGTGGATCTGCTGCCCAACAACACACTGATCCCCTTCACATGGCTCATGGCGGGGGCGGTCCTCGGATGGGCCGAGGCGCTTGCCTCGGCGCGCGCCGAGGCTGCGCGGGCGGCTTGGCGCGCAAGCCTTCCACAGTCACATGAACGGACCGTCCTGTGATCCGTGCTGCGATCTCCACCGCACCCAAGGGTCCGGCATTCCGTTGGCCCCGGGAGGGCGATGCCCGGACGCACCGCCGCCAGCCTTCTGCTCCGTCCGGTAGAAGGCTGGCGTTGGCGATGCTCTGGTGCGCGGGGTCGGGGGCGGGTATGGTGCTTGCGTTCTTTTGCGTGGGGTTTGGGCGCCTTCAAGGCCCGGGCGTGTGGCGGGGGATCCTGCCCTCCACCGGGTATATGGTATTGGAAGGGCAACAGGTATGATCGGCACGGTGGCCGAGGCAACGGTTGGCGAGACCGACATTGCCATCATCGGCATGGCCGCGCATCTGCCGGGTGCGGCGTCCGTTGCCGACTACTGGTCCAACCTTGTAGGAGGCGTCGAATCCATCCGCCCGCTGACGGAGGCCGCGCTTCTGGCTGCTGGCGAAAGTGCCGCCCGTCTGCGCCATCCCCGCTACGTGCGCGCCGCCGCACCGCTGGACGCCTTCGCCGATTTCGACGCCGAGTTTTTCGGCTTCTCCCCCAAGGATGCCGCGATCCTCGACCCCCAGCACCGTCACTTCCTCGAAGTGGCGTGGGAGGCGCTGGAGGATGCGGGCCACCCGCCCGAGGGCTTTTCCGGCCCCGTCGGCGTTTGGGCGGGCTGCGGAATGGGCAGCTATTTCTATGTCAACCTCTGCTCAAACCCCGCTCTGGTGGATGAGACGGGCATGTTCCTGCTGCGCCACACGGGCAACGACAAGGATTTCCTGGCCACCCGTGTCAGCCATATCTTCGATCTCAAGGGCCCCTCGATCAACGTCCAGACCGCCTGCTCCACCTCGCTGGTGGCCGTCCATTCCGCTGTGCAGGCCCTGCTGAACGGCGAGGTCGACATGGCGCTGGCCGGGGGCGTCACGATCGAGTTGCCGCAAAACCGTGGCTACATCTTCAGCGAGGGCGAGATCCTGTCGCCCGATGGCCATTGCCATGCCTTCGACCACCGCGCCGAGGGCACGGTTTTCGGGTCTGGTGCGGGTTGCGTAGTGCTGCGCAGGCTGGCCGATGCGATTGCCGATGGCGATCATATCTGGGCCGTCATCAAGGGAAGCGCCGTCAACAACGATGGCGCGGCCAAGGCCGGGTATCTGGCACCTTCCGTTGAAGGGCAGGCCGCCTGCATCGCCGAGGCGCAGGCGGTGGCGGGGATCACGGCGGATACGGTCGATTACGTCGAATGCCACGGCACCGGCACTTATCTGGGCGATCCGATCGAGGTTTCTGCGCTGACGCAGGCGTTCCGGGAAACCACGGACAAGGTGGATTTCTGCCGCATCGGCAGCGTAAAGACCAATATCGGCCATCTCGACACCGCCGCCGGGGTGGCGAGCCTGATCAAGGCCAGCCTGTCGCTGCACCACCGCCAGATGCCCGCCTCGCTGAACTTCGAAGCGCCCAACCCCGCCATCGGCTTTGCCGGCTCCCCTTTTCGCGTCAACGACCGCCTGACCGATTGGCCCCGCCGCAAGGGGCCGCGCCGGGCGGGGGTGAATTCTCTGGGCGTGGGCGGCACCAACGCGCATGTGGTGCTGGAAGAGGCACCGGATTTGGCAAGCGACGCAAGCGACTGGCCTTTCCAGCCGCTGGTCATCTCGGCCCGCAGCAAGAATGCACTCGATGCCGCCTGTGCCCGGCTCGCCGCGCATCTTCGCGCCCACCCCGAACAGCCCCTGTCTGACGTGGCCTTTACGTTGAAAGAGGGCCGCCGCGCCTTCGACAAGCGCCGGGTGATCGTGGCCGCGTCACACGCGGAAGCCGCCGACCTGCTGGAAGGCCGCGATCCCCGCCGCATCTGGGCGCATGACGCATTGACCGCGCCCGAAGCGATTTTTCTTTTCCCCGGCGGCGGCGCGCAATTCGCAGGCATGGCGCGCGACCTTTACGAAACCGAGCCCGAGTTCCGCGACTGGATGGACCGTGGCCTTGCGGTGCTGGAACCCCGGCTCGACTACGATATCCGCGCGCTCTGGCTGCCCGAACGGGGGGCCGAGGCTGCGGCGGACGCCGCGCTGAAGCGCCCTTCGGTGCAACTGCCGCTGATCATGATCATCGAATACGCGCTGGCAAAGCTTTACGAAAGCTGGGGGATTACGCCAGTGGCGCTTGCCGGGCATTCCATGGGCGAAAACACCGCTGCGGCCCTCGCAGGGGTGATGAGCTTTGAGGATTGCATCGGCCTTGTGCACCTGCGCGGGCAGCTTTTCGATACCGTCCCCCCCGGCGGCATGCTGTCGGTCCCGCTGGATGAGGCCGACCTGCGCCTGCGGCTTACGGGCAATCTCGACATGGCCAGCATCAACGCCCCCGGCCTTTGCGTCGTCTCCGGCCCCGATGCAGCGCTGGCCGCACTGGCAGACCAACTGGCCGCCGAAGGCGTTGAGACCACCCGCATTGCCATCGACATCGCCGCCCACTCCCGCATGTTGGAGCCGATCCTGCAACGCTTCGGCGATTACCTGCGGTCGATCCGCCTGTCGCCCACAACCATCCCCGTCATCTCCAACCGCACCGGCCAGCCGCTGACCAATGCAGAGGCGACAAGCCCCGATTACTGGGTCGCCCACCTGCGCAACACCGTGAATTTCCGTGCCTGCATGGACACGCTGACCGCCGTGCCGGGGCGCGTCTACATGGAAATGGGGCCGGGGCGCGCGATGTCGACGCTGGCACAGGCCAATGGCGTGCCCGTGGGGCAGGTGATCCCCGCCCTGCGCCACCCGGCGCAAGACATGGCGGATGACGCCTGGCACGTGGCGACCATCGCCCGTCTCTGGGCCTGCGGCCTTGCCCCCGACTGGTCACCCATCTGGGGCGAGGCGCGGCGCCTGCGTGTGCCGCTGCCTACCTATCCCTTCCAGCGCAAGACCTACTACATCGAACCGGGCAAGGCCGCGCAGGCAGAGGCCGAGGCCCCGCCCGCCCGGATCGACGATCTGGCGCATTGGGGCTGGCGCCCCCACTGGCGGCCCCGCGCGGCAGAGGCGGATGCGGACGCGCTGGCCGAGGCGCCGCGTGAAACATGGCTGATGTTCCTTGATGATGCGGGCCTCGGCCTTGCCGCTGCGCGGGCGCTGCAGGGTGCGGGGCACCGCGTGGTCACGGTGCGCACGGGTGATGCCTTCGGGCGTGACGGCGAATTGGGCTATGTGCTGGCCCCCGAACGCGGGCGCGAGGGGTATGACCTCCTCCTCCGCGATCTTGTGGCACGCGGCCATGCCCCCAGCCGCATCGCGCATTTCTGGTTGGTGACGGCGGCGGAAACCTTCCGCGCGGGATCGTCCTTCTTCCACCGCAATGTCGAGCAGGGGTTCTATTCCCTGATGTTTCTCGCGCAAGCCATGGCCGAGGAAAACCTGCCCCGCCCGATCCACATCACCGCCTTCACCACAGGTGCCGCCCGGGTGAAGGACGAACCCCTCGCCTATCCCGAAAAGGCCACGCTTGCCGGTCCCGCCCGCGTGATCCCGAAGGAACTGCCGGGCATCTCTTGCGCCACGCTTGATCTTGAGCTTTCCCGCAAGACGCCCGAGGCGCTGATCGCCCAGGTGCTGGAGGAACTTCTCAGCTCCCCCGCCAACACCACCGCCGCCTTGCGCGGCGCGCGACGCTACGAACGCGGCGTGAAACCCGTGGCCCTTCCCTTGGCGGACGGCTTTGCCCTGACCGAACGCGCCCCCGTCCTGATCACCGGCGGCTTCGGTGGCATCGGCCTGACGCTGGCAGAGGACCTGATCCGCCGCTTCAAGGCGCGGATCCTGCTGATCGCCCGTCGCCCCTTGCCTGCCCGGAACGCCTGGGATGCCCACCTTGCCGCCCACGGTCCCGACCATCCCGTCTCTCGGCGTATCCTCGCGCTCCAACGCCTGCAGGCAATCGGGGGCGAGGTGATCGTGGCCGAGGCGGACGTGTGCAATGTGGAAGACATGCGCACGGCGGTGGCAAAAGGCGAGGCCGCCTTCGGCCCGATCCGTGCAGTCATCCATGCCGCGGGCGTGGTGGACGACGGGCCGATCCTCGCCAAATCCCCCGCCGCGGTGGAAGAGGTGTTCGCGCCCAAACTTCACGGCACGCACGTGCTGGGCGGGCTTTTCCCCGATGGGCGGCTCGACTGGATGGTGCTTTTCGCCTCCACCTCCACCTTCACCGGGCCTGCGGGGCAGGTGGATTATGTGGCCGCCAACGAATACCTCAACGCCTATGCCGCCGCCCGTGACGGTGGCAAAACGCGGGTCGTGGCGCTGAACTGGGGCATCTGGTCCGGCGTCGGCATGGCGGCCGAGACGCTGGCGGAACGGATGGGCACGCGGCCGCCCGCCCCGCGCCTGCCCGTGGCCCGGCCTTTGCTGCACGAGGCCAGCTATGACGCCGATGGCAATCGCCGTTTTACCACCCGCCTTTCCGCCGAAGACTGGGTGATCGGCCAGCACCGCACCAAGGATGGCCTCGCCCTTCTGCCCGGCACCGGCTATCTGGAACTGGCCGCCGAGGCGCTTGCCGAAGAAGGCATCACGGCCTTCGAAGCGCGTGACCTCACCTTCTTCCGCCCGCTTGACGTGCCCGACGGCACCACCCGCGACATCCGCGTCAGCCTGAAGCCCAGCGACGAAGGCTATGCCTTCGAAGTGCGCTCGGACGTCGATCACCAGGGCCGCACCGGCTGGCAGGTCAACGCGCAAGGCCGCCTGATCCCCCGCGCGCCTGACGCGCGGATCATCGACCCCGCCGCCATCGCCGCGCGATGCGCGCCCCTCGAAACCGGCAACGGCCTGCCCTCCCCGCAAGAGGCGCATCTCGCCTTTGGCCCGCGCTGGCGTGTCATCCGGTCCCGCGCGCTTGGGGCGGGCGAAGGCCTTGCCCACCTCGCCCTCCCCGATACCTTCCGCGCCGAGGCGGGGCCCTTCGCCCTGCACCCCGCACTTCTTGACCTTGCCACCGGCTGGGCGATGGGCCTGATCGACGGGTACCAGCCCTCGCATCTTTGGGTGCCTGTGGCCTACGCCCGCCTGCGCCTGCACGCCCCCCTGCCGCCCGAGGTGGTCAGTTGGGTCCGCAACGCCGGTACCAACCGCGCCGAAGGCCCTGCCGCCACCTTCGACATCACGATTGCCGACCCGCAGGGCCGCGTCTGCGTGGAAATCGAAGGCTTCACCATCCGTCGCCTCGACGCCGCCTTCACCCTCGCTCCGCCCGATTCCCGCGACCTTGCCTTCGACGACACGGGCAGCAAGACCCTGTCGCCCGCCGAGGAACGCTTCGCCGCCAACCTCGCGCAGGGCATCCGCCCGGCAGAGGGGGCCGAGGCATTTGCCCGCGCTTTGGCAACGGGCCTGTCGCAGGTGGTTGTCTCCTCGCTCGACCTGCCTGCCCTGATCCGCCAGTCCGCGGAAGCCGAGGCCGCGCGCCCCGAAGGCGCCGCCTTTGCCCGGCCCGATCTCGACAGCGCCTATGTGGAACCCCGCAACGATATCGAACGCACCCTGACCGGGTTCTGGCAGGACCTCCTCGGCGTGGCGCAGGTGGGGGTAGAGGATGATTTCTTCGCCCTCGGCGGCCATTCCCTGATCGCCGTCCGGCTCTTTGCCATGGTGCGCAGGGCGTGGCGCGTGGATTTTCCGATCTCGGTGCTGTTCGAGGCGCCCACCATCGCCGCCTGCGCCGCAATGATCGAAGAACGCATCGGACCCGCAGAGGATGCGCCGAAAGCCCCGCCCCGCCGCTTCACCCACCTCGTCGCCATGCACGAACGCGAAGGCGGCCCCTGCCGCCCGTTCTTTCTGGTCGCGGGGATGTTCGGCAACGTCCTCAACCTGCGGCATCTGGCGCAGCTTCTTGGCGGCTACCGGCCCTTCTACGGCTTGCAGGCGCGCGGCCTTTACGGTGACCAGCCGCCCCACACCACGCTGCCGGATGCCGCCGCCGACTACATCGCCGAACTGCGGCAGGTCCAGCCGCACGGGCCCTACCTCATCGGCGGCTTCTCGGGCGGTGGCCTGACCGCGTGGGAGATGACGCGCCAGTTGGAGGATGCGGGGCAAGAGGTGTCGCTCCTCGCGCTTCTCGATACGCCCCTGCCGGTGCGCCCCGCCCTGTCCCGCGCCGACAAGGCCGCCATCAAGATGGCAGAGTTTCGTCGCAAGGGGCCGGCCTACGCGCTGGAATGGTTGCGGGCGCGGCAGGCCTGGCGGGCGGCAGAGGCCGCAGGTCCCGTCGCGCAAGGTGACCACGCCTTCCACAATGTCGTCATCGAGGCCGCTTTCCGTGCCGCCATCGCCACCTATCAGCTACCCCCGCGCAAGGGCCGTACCACCCTCTTCCGCCCCCCGCTTGATCGGCACTGGCAGGTGACGGGTGGGCGCTTTGTCACTCGCGCCAAGGAATACGTGTTTGCAGACAATGATCTGACCCGCTTTGCCCCGGCGCTTCAGGTGATCGAGGTGCCCGGTGACCATGACGGTATGGTGCTGGAGCCCAATGTCCGCGTGCTGGCTGCCCGCATGCGCGCAGTGATTGCAGAGGCAGAGGCAGAGGCGCCCGCCGCCCTGCAGCGCGCAGCCGAATGATGGCAACCGTCCTCACCATCATCCTGAACTGGCGCACGCCCGACATGACGCTGAAAGCGGCAGAAGCCGCCCGCGCGGCCATGGCGGGCATCGATGGCGCCATCATCATCGTCGACAACGCCTCGGGCGACGGTTCGGCCGAGACGATCGGGGCCGCCATCACCGCGCGCCGCTGGGGCACCGGCGCAACCCCGGTGCGCCTGATCCGATCCCCCCGCAACGGCGGCTTTGGCGCGGGCAACAACGTGGGCATCCGTGCAGGGCTGCCGGGCGGGGCGCGGCCCGACTACGTCTACCTGCAAAACTCTGATGCCTTCCCCGCCCCGGATGCCATCCGCGCGCTGCTTTCGCACCTCATCGCCCACCCCGCCACCGGCTTTGCGGGCAGCTTCATCCATGGGCCGGGGGGCGAGCCGCACCGTACCGCGTTTCGCTTTCCCTCCATCCCCGGCGAGTTCGAGGCGGCGCTGCGCCTTGGCCCCGTCAGCCGCCTTCTTGCCCGCCACATCGTCGCGCAGCCCATTCCGCGCGCCACCACTCGGGTGGACTGGCTGGCGGGTGCGTCGCTGATGATGCGGATGGACATGCTGGACAGGACCGGCCTCTTTGACGAGGGCTTCTTTCTCTATTTCGAGGAAACCGAGCTTTGCCACCGCGCGGCCCGTACCGGATGGCCCGCCGACTTTGTGCTGGAAAGCCGGGTGGAACATATCGGCTCTGCCTCCACCGGGATGAAACGCTGGACACGCACCCCCGGCTTCTGGTTCGACAGCCGGTGGCGGTATTTCACCACTGTCCACGGGCGTGGCTATGCCATCGCCGCCACGTTGGCGCATCTGGCCGGTGGGGCGCTCTGGCGTGCCCGGCTCTTGATCCAGCACCGCGACAGGGGCGACCCGCCGCATTTCCTGCGCGACATGGCGGCCCATCATGCCCGTGCCCTCTTCCGGCCACCGCCCTGTGCCATGCACCGCCCACAGCCCGCCGAGTGACGAGGTTCCGATGCCATTCTCCACCCTCTTGATCGGCAACGAAAGCCTGACCGTTTCCTGCGGCGAGGCACTTCTCGACCGTGGACATTCGATTTCGGCGCTGGTCACGACGAATGCCGATGTGGCGGCATGGGGGGCCAGCCGGGGTTTGCGCACGCATGCGCAGGACGCAGGCCTTGCCGCGCGGCTTGCGGGGCTGTCGGTCGACTGGCTTCTCTCCATCGCCAATCTCTCGGTGATCCCGGCGCCTGTCCTTGCTCTGGCGCAAAAAGGGGCGGTGAACTTTCATGACGGGCCTTTGCCGCACTACGCGGGCCTCAATGCCCCGGTCTGGGCAATCCTGAACGGCGAAGCGCGGCACGGCATCACCTGGCACCTGATCAGCGGCGGGGTGGACGAAGGCGATATCGTCTTGCAACGCACCTTCGACATCGCCCCCGACGATACCGCCCTGACCCTCAACACCCGGTGTTTCGCGGCGGCGGTAGAAAGCTTCCCCACGCTGCTGACGGTGCTGGAGGCGGGCGCCCCCGACCGCCGCGCACAGGATCTGTCGCGGCGCACGCTTTATCTGCGCAATGCACGGCCCCCTGCCGCCGGGCGTCTGGATTTCACCAAACCCGCGCCCGATGTGCTGCGTCTGGTCCGCGCGCTCGACCACGGCACCTACTGGAACCCGCTGACTACCGCCAAAATCCTGTCGGCAGGCCGCGTGATATCCGTAGGCGCAGCGGTTCTTGCCGCAGGGCAGGGTGCGCCGGGCGCGATCCTGTCTGCCGACACGGATGGTCTGACAGTCGCCTGCGCCACCGGTGCGCTACGCCTGACGCGATTGACCGGGCAGGATGGCGCGCCGGTCAGCCCCACAACGCTGCCCCGCGATCCGCTCGTCTCGCCCGATGCCGTCGAAATCGCCCGCCTCACCGCCGCACTGGCAGAGGTCGCACCCGGCGAAGCCGCCGTCCGTGCCGCCCTCCTGAATCCCTCGCCCATCGAGATCGGCACACCCTCCACCGCCACGCCTGACTGGCAGACCCTGCCGCTCGACCTTCCTCCATCCCGCCGCCTGCTGGCCCTGGCCCTCGGCCTCGCCCGCGCTACCGGCGCCGCAGCACCCACGGTTGCCTACACGCGCGGCCCGTCGCCCGCCCCCGGCTACATCTCCGACTGGGCACCCGTGACCGCCCTCACTTCAGGCACCCTTGCCGAGGCCGAAGCCGCCTTCACACCCCGCCCCGGCTTTGCCCTCGATATCGCCACCCGCGATCCCCGGGTGAACGCCGGCACCCCCGCCGCCGCGATCACCGAAGGTGCGGGCCCGCTGCCGGGGTCCGCCGTCACGCTTTCGACCACGGGCGCCTTGCACTACGACGCCACCCGCCTGCCCGCCGCAGAAGCCCGGCGCCTCGCCGCGCGACTTGCCACCTTCGCCCAGGCGATGGCAGCGGCCACGCCGGATAGCGAAGTCGCCACCCTCCCCATCCTGCCGCAAGCCGAAGCGGCAGAGGTTCTGCACGCCTTCAACGCCACCGCCCGCGAGCACGACCGCTCGCAGACCATTCCTCAGGCGTTTGAGGCACAGGCCGCCCGCACTCCCCACACAACCGCCCTCATCTGCGATGGTGAGGCGCTGACCTACGCCGCCCTCAACGCCCGCGCCAACCGCGCTGCCCATGTGCTGCGCGCCATGGGTGTCGGCCCCGGCTCGCTCGTCGGCCTCTGCTGCGCCCGTTCGCCTGACATGGTGGCGGGGGCGCTGGCGATCCTGAAGGCAGGCGGCGCTTATGTGCCTATGGATCCGGCCTATCCCGCCGACCGGTTGGCGCTTTACGCCGGGGATTCGGGCGCCCCGGTCATCGTGACCCAAAGCGCCTTCGTCCCCGCCCCCAGGGGCACCGCCGCGCACCTGATGCTCGATGCCGACCCCCGCCTTTCCGTGGCACCCGACACGAACCCCGTGGCCACGTCTGGGCCGGACGATCTGGCCTACGTGATCTACACTTCCGGCTCCACCGGCCGCCCCAAGGGCGTGATGATCGAACACCGCAACGTTGCGAACTTCTTCGCCGGGATGGATAACCGTCTCGGCACCACCCCCGGCATCTGGCTCGCCGTCACCTCGCTTTCCTTCGATATCTCGGTGCTGGAACTTTTCTGGACGCTTACGCGCGGCTTCACCGTCGTGCTCACCTCCGATGAAAACCGCACCCTCGTATCCGGTGCCCCCGCGCAGGGCGGCAGCGGAATGGAATTCTCGCTCTACTACTGGGGCAATGACGATGGGGTTGGCCCCAAGAAGTACGAGATGCTGCTCGAAGGCGCCAAATTCGCCGATGCCCACGGCTTTTGCGCCGTCTGGACGCCCGAGCGGCACTTCCACGCCTTTGGCGGCCCCTATCCGAATCCGTCCGTCACCGGTGCCGCCGTGGCGGCGGTCACGAAAAACATCGGCGTGCGTGCGGGGTCCTGCGTGGCGCCCCTGCACCACCCCGCCCGTATCGCCGAAGACTGGGCGGTGATCGACAATCTCACGAACGGGCGCGCGGGCCTTGCCATCGCCTCCGGCTGGCACCCTGACGATTTTGTCATCCGCCCCGAAAACACACCCCCCGCCAACCGCAAGGCAATGCTCGACAGCATCGACCAGCTGCGCCGCCTGTGGCGTGGCGAAGCGGTGGAGTTTCCCACCGCCTCCGGCAAACCCTTCGCTGTCGTCACCCAGCCCCGGCCGGTGTCGAAGGAGGTGCCGCTCTGGATCACGACCGCCGGAAACCCCGAGACATGGAAAGAGGCGGGACGCCTTGGCACCAACGTGCTGACCCACCTTCTGGGCCAATCCATCGAAGAGGTGGCGCAGAAGATCGCGCTCTACCACGCCGCCTTGCGCGAGGCGGGGCACGACCCCAACGCGCACACCGTCACCCTGATGCTGCACACTTACCTAGCCGCCAGTCGCGAAGAAGCGCGCGAGGTGGCGCGCGAACCGATGAAGGAATACCTGCGCTCCGCCGCAGCCCTCATCAAGCAATACGCCTGGGCCTTCCCCGCCTTCAAGAAACCGCAAGGCGTAGCCAACCCGATGGAGATCGACCTCCAGTCGCTGACCCCCGATGAAACCGACGCCATCCTCGATTTCGCCTTCCAGCGGTATTTTGATGATTCTGGGCTTTTCGGCACCATCGAGGATGCGCTTTCGCGCGTGGAAAGCCTCAGGGCCATCGGCGTGACGGAAGTGGCCTGCCTCATCGACTACGGCATCGCACCCGCCACCGTGATGGAAGGGCTGAAACCACTGGCCGAAGTGCTGGCCCGAAGCCGCACGGATGGCCCTGCAGAGGGCGATTATTCCATCGCCGCCCAGATCGCCCGCCACAGCGTCACCCATCTGCAATGCACGCCGTCGATGGCCCGCATGATCGCCATGAACACCGAGGCGCGCGGGGCGCTGGCGGGGGTTGAAACGCTGATGGTGGGGGGCGAGGCGCTTCCCGGCGCACTGGTGACCGACCTGCGTGCGGCCACGCAGGCCCGCATCCTGAACATGTACGGCCCGACCGAAACAACCATCTGGTCCACCACCGAAACCGTGGTGGCGGCAGAGGCCACCACCAACATCGGTACCCCCATCGCCAATACGCAAACCTACGTGCTGGATGATGCGCTCCAGCCCCTGCCCATCGGCAGGCCCGGCGAGCTCTGGATCGGTGGCGAAGGTGTGGCGCGCGGCTACTGGCAGCGGGAAGACCTGACCGCCGATCGCTTCCGTCCCAACCCCTTTGCCGCAGGCCGCATCTACCGCACGGGCGATCTTGTGCGCTGGCGCGACGATGGCAGGCTCGATTTCCTCGGCCGCGCCGACCATCAGGTCAAGCTGCGCGGCTACCGCATCGAACTGGGCGAGATCGAGGCCGCGCTGGAAGGTCAACCGGGCGTGACCCAGGCCGTGGTGATCGCACGCGAGGACACGCCCGGCGATACGCGTCTCGTGGCCTATGTTACCGGCACCACATCAGAAGCCGCCCTGCGCACGGCGCTGGCCACCCGCCTGCCCGATCACATGCGGCCCCAGCACTACGTTACGCTGTCCGCCATGCCCCTGACCCCCAACAAGAAGGTGGACCGCAAGGCCCTGCCGAAACCCGGCACCATTGCCCCCTCGCCCGCCCGAGCAAGCGCCCCCGCCACCACCCCGGCGGAAGGCATGGCCGCCCGGATCGCCGAAATCTGGCAGCGCAGCCTCGGCGTGCCCCGCGTGGCGCCATCCGACAATTTCTTCGCGCTCGGGGGCCATTCGCTGCTGGCGGTGCAGGTCCACCGCGAATTGCGCAGCCTTCCCGGTGCAGAACGCCTCACGATCACCGATATCTTCCGCTTCCCCACCCTCGCGGCTCTCGCGGCCCACCTTGGTGATACCGGCCCGGCCCCGGCGAAGCCCGTTCCGGATCGCGCCGAAGCCCGCACCGATGCGATGGCCCGCCGCCGGGCCCTGCGGAAGGCGCGTGGCGGGGTGGATGCCTGATCTCGCGCGCCTTGCTGCCGCCGCACGTGCACTTCTGCCCCTTGGCGCAGGCGTGGCGGCGACCGACCCGCGGGTCGATCACCCCGCCTTCCCTGACGAGGAGATAAGCGCCATCCCGGCCCGCCTGCGCGAATTCCGGGCGGGCCGCGCCGCCGCCCGCGCGGCGATGGCTGCCATCGGCCTGCCGCCCGTCGCCCTCCCCATGCGCCCCGACCGCGCGCCGGACTGGCCCCCCGGCCTTGCCCTCTCGATCACGCACAGCGCCACGGCCTGCCTTGCCGCCGTTCTGCAAGGGCCGCGCGGTCTTGGCATCGACATCGAGCCTGATACACCCCTGCCGCCCGACGTGTGGGAAAGCGTCCTTTCCCCCGCCGAACGCCTGAGCCATGGCAAGGAGGCGCTGGCCGTGTTTGCCGCCAAGGAGGCCGCCTACAAGGCGCAGTATCCCGTCTCTTCCACCCTCTTCGGCTTTGACGCGCTGGAGGTTGCCCTGACACCCGGCCATTTCACCGCAACCTTCCGCCAGAGCGTCCCCGGCTTTGCGGCAGGCGCCCGGCTTCAGGGCCACTGGGCGCGCGCCGAAGGGCACCTCATGGCCACCGTCCTGATCCCGTGAACCTCAGCCGCCGATCACCACATCCGCCGCGCGCGATCCCCTGAGAACGCGCCGGATGTTCGGCATGTCGTTGCCGTCGATCCACGCCCGCGCGGCCTCGGGCGATTTGCCGTGATGCGCCCAGCGGGCCATCAGGCGGCGGTCAAGCTCGGCCTCTTCGACGTTCAGGAATACCGTCAGGTCGAAAGACGGGGCAAGCCGGTCCCACGGGGGCGCGTCAAGCAGCAGGTAGTTGCCTTCCACCACCAGAAAGCGGTCGCTTGGCGCCACGATGTCGGCACCGGCGCGCGACAGTTCCAGATCGCGGTCGAAAAGCGGAATGGCCACCTCGTCCGCCCCCCGCAGCCGCTGCATCAGGTGCAGAAAGCCCAGCACGTCAAACGTATCCGGCGCGCCCTTGCGCCAGCGCAGGCCCCGGTCGTGCAGGATGCGGTCGTCATAGTGGAAGCCGTCCATCGGCACGGCCTTGGCACCTTGCCCAAGGGCCGCAACCAAAGCGGCGGCCAGCGTGGACTTCCCCGCACCGGGGGGGCCCGCAAGGGCGGTGATGAAACGCCCCGACGGCCCTGCCTTGCGCCGGATCTCGGCCGCCAGATCCTCGGGCGTCATGCGTCTTCCGTTACGCCTTCGGGCAGCATCGCGCCGGTCATGAAGGCCACCGCGTCCGACATGGTATAGTCGCCCGGCTTGATGACGGTCAGCCGCTTGCCAAGCCGGTGGATGTGGATCCGGTCAGCCACCTCGAACACATGGGGCATGTTGTGGCTGATCAGGATGATCGGAATACCCCGCCCCCGCACATCGCGGATCAGCTCCAGCACCCGGCGGCTTTCCTTGACCCCCAGCGCCGCCGTCGGCTCGTCAAGGATCACCACCTTCGACCCGAAGGCAGCGGCGCGTGCCACCGCCACCCCCTGCCGCTGGCCACCCGACAGGGTTTCCACCGCCTGGTTGATGTTCTGGATCGTCATCAGGCCCAGCTCGTTCAGCTTTTCGCGCGCGAACTTCTCCATCGCCGGGCGGTCCAGCATGCGCAACCAATCGCCCATGAAGCCCTTGCGCCGGATCTCGCGCCCCATGAACATGTTGTCCGTGATTGACAGCGCGGGCGACATCGCCAGCGTCTGATAGACGCATTCGATGCCCGCTGCCCGCGCCTCGATCGGCGACTGGAAGGCGATCTTCCTGCCCTCCAGCGTGATCTCGCCCTCATCGGGGATGATCGCGCCGGAAATCGCCTTGATCAGCGATGATTTCCCGGCCCCGTTGTCGCCGATCACCGCCAGAATCTCGCCCGGCATCAGGTCAAAGTCGCAATGGTTGAGCGCGGTGACCTTGCCGTAGCGCTTTACAAGGCCACGGCCCTTCAGGATGGGCTCTTCGGTCATGACGACACCTTTCTGATCCACTGGTCCACGGCGACGGCAAAGATGATCAGCACGCCGATAAGGAAGAACGTCCATTGCGGATCGGTGCCGACAAGGCGCAGCCCCATCTCGAACACGCCCACGATCAGCGCGCCAAAGAACATCCCCATGATCGAGCCGCGCCCACCGAAAAGCGAGATGCCCCCGATCACCACGGCGGTAATCGACTGGATATTGCCCAACTGCCCGGTCGAGGCTGTGGGCGAAACGGAACCGAACCGCCCGATCATCACCCAGCCCGCCACGGCGCAGAAGAACCCCGCCAGCGCATAGACCTGGATCAGCACCCGCTTTGTGGGCACCCCCGCCAGTTCCGCCGCCTGCGGGTCGTCGCCCGTGGCATAGACATAGCGCCCCCAGGCCGTGTGGCGCAGCACATAGGCCATGATCGCCACCAGCACGATCAGCAGGAACACGGCATACAGCACCCGCACCCCGCCCGGCTGGATCGCATTGCCCCAGAATTGCAGCGCTGGCGCGGATGCCTGGATATCCTGGCTGCGGATCGTCTCGTTGGCGGAAAAGATGAAGTTCGATGCCAGAAGGATCTGCCATGTGCCCAGCGTCACGATGAAGGGCGGCAGGTTCATCCGCGCGATCAGCCAGCCGTTCACGGCCCCCATGCCGGTGCCAAGGGCAAGGCCGATCAGGATGGAAAGCTCGGCCGGAACGCCGTAACGAAAGGTGATCTGCCCCATCAGGACAGAGGAGAAGACAGCGATGGCCCCCACCGAAAGGTCGATGCCCGCAGTCAGGATCACGATGGTCTGCGCACAGCCAAGGATGCCCACGATGGCGATTTGCTGCAGGATCGTGGACAGCGTGGTGGCCTTGAAGAAGTTGTCCGACAGCAGGCCGAAGATGATCAGCGCGGCCACCAGCACGATCAGCGGCACGGCAGAGGGTGTCTGGTGCAGCCAGTGCTGGATGCGCTTCACCGCGCCCTTGTCTTCTTGAAATTCGGCAACCTTGGTCGAAGCGCCCTTCAGGCCCTCCTCGAAGCTGGTTGCGGCCTTCGGATCAGCGGCCATGGGGTTCCCCTCCCTATCGGCGGCGCATCCGGGGCCCGGCAGCCGCCATCTATGACAAGGGCGGCGCAAAGGCCGCCCCTGCCGGGTGATGTTCTGTCATGCCGTGTGGCAAAGCAACAAACTTGCGGGGATCAGCCCCAGCAGAGGTCGGTGCCCTTGGCGGTGTCGATGGATTCAACGCCCGCAGCAGGCTTGTCGGTGATCAGCGCCACGCCGGTATCGAAGAAGTCCTTGCCTTCGGTCGGCGCGGGCTTCGTGCCGTCAGCGGCGAACTTGGCGATGGCTTCCACACCCAGCGACGCCATCAGCAGCGGGTATTGCTGCGAGGTGGCCCCGATCACGCCTTCCGCCACGTTCTTCACGCCCGGACAGCCGCCATCGACCGATACGATCAACACGTCCTTTTCCCGCCCGATTGCCTTCAGCGCCTCGAAGGCACCGGCGGCAGAGGGTTCGTTGATCGTGTAGACCACGTTGATCTCGGGGTCCTTGGCAAGAAGCGCTTCCATCGCCTTCAGGCCGCCCTCTTCGTTTCCGGCGGTCACTTCGTTGCCCACGATGCGCGCATCGCTTTCGTCGCCCCACTTGTTGGGGTCGGCAAGGTCGATCCCGAAGCCCTGCAGGAAGCCCTGGTCGCGCAGCACGTCAACCGACGGCTGGCTGATGGAAAGGTCCAGCATCGCGATCTTGGCTGTCGCAGCCGCATCCCCCATCGAGGCTTTCGCCCACTGGCCGATCAGCAGGCCCGCACGGAAGTTGTCGGTGGCAAAAGTTGCGTCGGCGGCGTCGATCGGGTCCAGCGGGGTGTCGAGCGCGATCACCAGAACGCCTGCGTCACGCGCCTGCTTCACGCTGTCGACGATGGCCTTGGTGTCCGATGCGGTGATCAGGATGCCCTTGGCGCCGTCGGCGATGCAGGCCTCGATGGCCGCAACCTGGCTTTCATGGTCGCCGTCGATCTTGCCGGCATAGGATTTCAGGGTCACGCCCAGTTCGGCTGCCTTCTTCTCGGCGCCCTCTTTCATTTTCACGAAGAAGGGGTTGGTATCGGTCTTGGTGATCAGGCAGGCGTTGGTGGCCAGCGCGGGGGCGGCCGACATCAGCGCAAGCGCCGTTGCGCCCAGAAGGGCCTTCATGGAAACTTTCATCGTCGTATCCTCCCAAGGATGTCTTGGGGGTTTCCCCCCGCTCATTCCGTCCGGCTGGGATGCTCCTCCCGCCGCGACAAGGCGCAAGAAACCCGATTCGCCGGCTCGGGTCAAGATAAATAAATCACTCTGATTTAGTATTGACAGCCCGCCCGCCCCGGCGCCAGTCTGCGCGGTGGAGAGCCCCGTCACCCAAAGCCGGGCGCGGGCGTAAGGATTGCGCCGCCTTTCCCCAAGGAACGCGACGCCGGAAGTGGAACAAATGATGCTGATCGGCCTGCCCCCGATCCTTGGCCCCGACATGCTGCACGCGCTGCGCTCGATGGGTCATGGCGACGAGATCGCCCTCGTGGACGGGAACTACCCGGCGCAGGATCATGCCCGGCGCCTGATCCGCGCGGATGGCAACGGGTTGATCCCGCTTCTGCGGGCGGTGCTGGCGGTACTGCCGCTCGATCAGACCGTGCCCGCCGCCATCTTCCGCGCCAGCGAGGGCAACGATCCGGCGCGCATGGGCGCAATCCACCGCGCAATCGACGCGGCGTGCGAGGGCCGCACCGTCCAGCCCCTGGCTGGCGAAGCGCTCTACCCGCGTATCCGCGCCGCCTTCGTGGTGGTGGCGACCAGCGAGCCTGCGCTTTTCGCGAATGTGATCCTGCGCAAGGGCGTGATCCCGCCACGCGAGACGCTGACGTGAAAGAAAGTGCCGATATCGCGGGCTTGCCCGACGACGGCGGCTTTCGCGGCTCGAACCAGGCAGGGATGCGGGCGCATAACGAACGCCTTGTGCTGACCCTCGTGCGCCAGCACGCGGGACTGGCGAAATCCGATATCGCGCGGATGACGGGTCTATCGGCGCAGACCGTCTCTGTCATCATGCGGGCGCTGGAACGCGATGGCCTTTTGCAGCGCGGCGAACCTGTGCGGGGCCGGATCGGCCAACCTTCGGTGCCGATGTCGCTGGCCCCCGAAGGCGCAGCGTTCCTCGGGCTCAAGATCGGGCGCCGCTCTGCGGACCTCACGCTGATCGACTTTACCGGCGTTGTCCGTTCCACCCGTCGCCGCATCTACCGCTACCCCACACCCGACGCCGTGATTGCCTTTGTGGCCGAGGCGATGCCCGCCGTGCTGGCCGATGTGCCGCACACCCTGCGCGCACGCCTTGGCGGCATGGGCGTGGCGATGCCGTTCCAGCTTTGGGATTGGGTGGCCGCCATCGGTGCCCCGCAGGCCGAGATGGACCAGTGGCGCGCGCGCGACATCGCGGCGGAACTGGCCGCACTCACCGGCCTTGCCGTCACCGTGCAGAACGACGCCAGCGCCGCCTGCGGGGCGGAACTGGTGTTCGGCAAGGGCGAACGTCCGCGCGATTTTCTGTACTTCTACTTCGGCTATTTCATCGGTGGCGGGCTCGTGCTGAACGGCCAGTTGTTCACCGGGCGCTCGGGCAATGCGGCGGGCGTGGGCCCGATTCCCGTGCCGGGCCCCGACGGGCGGATGCGGCGGCTTTTGACGTTCGCGTCCCTGTCCGCGCTCGCTTCGGCGATGGAGGCTGCCGGGGAAAGCGCGCTGCACCTGTGGGAAACGCCGCAGGAATGGCAGGTCAGCGAAGCGGTGCTTGCCCCCTGGATCGACAGCGCGGCCGAGGGGCTGGCCTCCGCCGCGCTCGGCGCCGCAAGCCTGTTGGAGATCGAGGCCGTGCTGATCGACGGCTGGATGCCCCCCGCCGTCCGCGCCCGCGTGACAAAAGCCACCGCCGCCGCCTTCGCCCGGCTCGATCTTGCGGGGATTACACCGCTCACGATCCGCGAGGGCACCATCGGCGCCGAAGCGCGGGCGTTGGGCGCGGCGGCGATCCCGCTGTCGCAGCGCTACCTTATCGATCCTGGCGCGATGCTGCTGGACGGCTAGTCCAGCGCGACAGTTACGCTCGCTCCGGCGTCGAGGCGCGTCAGCGCCGCAGCCACCATATCAAGGTAGCGGCGAAGGGGTGCATCCCCGCCCGTGGTCGCCGCCCCCCGCGCCAAGTGACGAAGCGCGGCCAGCCGGTCGGCATCCAACGCAGGCCCCGCCAGCGGCCCGCCGCTGCGCAAAAGCGCGGCGTCGGCCAGCAGCGCAGCAAAGGCCAGATCGGGGCAGGGGCCGGCGGGCAGGCCCAGACTCCCTGCCACATCCCCGACGCGCGCATCCCGCACACCCGCCGCAGCCTCGGGCGGCCAGTCGCGCGTCAGGGATTGCGCCATCCGGTTCCGCACCTGCATCGACAGAAGGGCGCGATAGTCCGGCACCTCCTCCGCGCCGGACGCGCGGTAGAATGCGGCCAGATGCGAGTCCTCCGGCACGGATGTCAGCGGCACCAATTCCGCCGTCACCTCACCCTGTCCCGGCGTCAGGATGGCATATCCCCCCGGGAACGCCGTCGTCGACGGGACCGCGACATCCACCAGCCCCGCCGCCCGGCTGATTGATGCCGTGTGGATATGCCCGCTCAGATGCAGCCGGATCCCCGCGCGGGCCAGCGCCACCGCGATATCCTGCCCGGGCATACGCCGCACCTGCCCCGCATCGCCAAAAAGCGCCGCATCATGCCCGGCGCGCGCGTGAAAGGGACCCACTGCCGGATAATGCGAAAACGCCAGCAGCATCTTCCCCCCCGCCCGCGCCCGCGCCGCCACATCCGTGATCCACGGCAAAAGGTGCGGCTTGCCCTGCGGCAGCGCGTTCCACCCGGCATCAGACGGGTCGGCGAAAGCGCGTTTCTGCGCGGCGCGCCACGGGCCGGGGTTCGGCACGAACACATTGGCATCCAGCATCAAAAGCCAGAGGCCGGGCGAAGGCTCTACCAGATAAGACGCGTCCATCAGGGAATGCGCGGCACTGCCATCGGCGGACCGGGCAAGATAGATACGGTCTTCGGCACGGTCGGATGCGCCAAAGGGCGTCTCCCAGTGCAGATACCCCGGCTGGCGAACATAGCCAAACGCCGCCATCGGCAGCAGCGCCTCTGGCTGGCCCGCCATCCGCATCGCGGGCGTCAGGATCGCCCCTGCCTCGGTGGCGGCAAGGCGGGGGTCGCTGGTCACAAGCTCTGTGGTGTGCGGCGATGTGGCAAAGCGCGTGGCGATGTGCTTGCCGTGGCTGGCAAAAACGTCATGGTTGCCGGGCAGGGCGTAGAACGCCAGATCCGCGCGCGCCCGCAGCAGCACCGCCAGCCGCGCAGTCGTCTCGGCCTGCCCGTCATCGGTATAATCGCCCAGAAGCACCACATGCCGGACGCCCCGCGCGGCAATCGCATCCAGCGCCGCACGAAAGGCGGCAAGGGATTCGTTGACCACCCGGCCGCCCCCTGCGGTATCCGCCAAAGACCGCCACACCCGCCGCCGCCCCTGCCAGACCAGCCCCGCGCCGCCATAATCCCCCTCCGGGAAATGCACATGCGCATCCGCGATCACCGCGACGGGCGGGATCATGCCTTGACGATCTTCGCCGACGCGATCCCCCGGCGGGCAAAGGCGTTCCGCGTGTCCACGATCAGCGGCGCCCAATCCGCCAGCCCCTGATAATCAAGCCCGTCATGATCGGTCGAGATCAGCACCGCATCGAAGCCCCGCACCGTGCCCTCGTCCAGCGGTACGGATGGCCGCCCCCGCAGCGCGCCATAGGCCCGCGTCGGCGGCACCTCGGGGACGTAGGGATCGTGATACGACGCCTCACCCCCCCGCTCTTCGATCAGTTCGATCAGCTTCAACGATGGGCTTTCCCGGATATCGGGCACGTTCTTCTTGTAGGCCAGCCCCACCACCAGCACCCGCGCCCCGCCAAGCGGGCGCCCGCACTGCCGGTCCAGCGCCTCGACCAGCTTTCCGACCACCCGGCGCGGCATCCCGGCATTGATCTCGCCCGCAAGCTCGATGAACCGCGTGGTCAACTCGTATTCCCGCGCCTTCCACGTCAGGTAAAACGGGTCGATCGGGATGCAGTGCCCGCCCAGCCCGGGGCCGGGGTAGAAGGGCATATAGCCGAAGGGCTTGGTCTTGGCCGCTTCGATCACCTCCCACACATCCACGCCCATCGCCTCGTAGATCACCTTCAACTCGTTCACCAAGGCGATGTTGACGGCGCGAAAGACGTTCTCGGTCAGCTTCACCGCCTCTGCCGTCGCGGTCGAGGAGACGGGCACGACCACCTTCACCACCGCGCCATAGAACGCCGCCATCAGCGCCGCCGCCTCTGGCCCGTCCGCCCCGATGACCTTGGGGATGGTCGCGGTGTCGAAAGCGCGGTTGCCGGGGTCTTCCCGCTCGGGCGAAAAGCCGAGAAAGAAATCGCGGCCCGGCACCAGCCCCGTCGCCTCCAGCACCGCGCGCACGGGGCCATCTGTGGTGCCGGGATAGGTGGTCGATTCCAGCACGATCAACTGACCGGGCCGCAAGGTCGCCGCAATATCTCGGCAGGTGTTGACCACGAAGGAAAGATCGGGCTCGCGGTGCCGTGTCAGCGGCGTCGGCACGCAGATCACGATCACGTCGCAGCCGCCAAGCCGGCTGAAATCATCCGTCGCCGTCAGCCGGTCGCACACCTCGCGCAGCGCCGCATCGCTGACCGCCTCGATATAGCTTTCGCACGCCGCCAGCTTCACGATCTTCGGCGGGTCGATGTCGAACCCGGTGACGGCAAACCCCGCCCGCGCCACGGCAACCGCCAGCGGCAGCCCCACATAGCCAAGGCCGATCACGCCCACCCGCGCGCGTCGTGCCTCGATCAGCGACAGAAGGGAAGCGTGGGGGTCCATGGCGGCCTCTGGCGTTGGGATGCCCCGGCGTCTTGGTTTTCGCGGTCTATGTCAAGTCGGCGTGCGCCCCCCTCGCCTTGGGGTCCCGGTTCCGTCTAAGCTGTGCCCGACAGATGCAGGAGGGTACGGATGCGGATGATGTGGGGTGCGCTGGCGCTGGGGCTAAGCGTGGGGGCGGCGGCGGCCGATCCGGCAACAACGGTGCTGCGCGACGGGTTCGACGGCACGGATTTCGCGCCCGAAGGCGGGCTTTACTACCGCGAGAATGCCGAACAGGCCGCAGGCACGGTGGAATTCGGCGGTGGCGACGTGCGCAGCGGGGCAGGGGCCTTGCGCCTGTCGGTGCGGCAGCTTTGTGCCGTGGATGCCGAGGGCTGTTCAGAACGCGCCGAGATCTGGGAACAGACGGCGCTGCGCGTGCCCTATGACGTGGGCGTCTGGTACGGCTTTTCCGTCAAATTCGCCGATCCCATCCCGCAAGACGATCACCGCTACCTCATCGCCCAGTGGAAGCGAGAGATCGGGCCAGAGGCGGATGGCGATTTCAGCCCCTACCTGGCTTTCCGGATGACCATGGGGCGGCTCTTTCTGACCGTGGAAACCAATGATGTGCCCCCCGTCACCACCCCCGGCGGCGATGCTGTGGCCACCTGCCCGGCGGGCCAAAGCGCCGTCTGGCACCGGCCAGAGACGCGCCAGATGCGCGTTTTCGTCGCCGGTGACCGGGAATGGACGGGCACCGAGGACGGCCGCTTCAACGCCTGCACCGACGCCACGGTTGTCACCCCGCGCGGCCCCCTGCCCGCGCCGCAGGACGGTTGGGTGGATTATGCGATCTACAGCCTGCCCGGGCCGGATGGTGCCGGACATATCGAGGTGTTCGCCAATGGCGCCTGGGTCGTTTCTGTCACCGGCAAGATCGGGCATGGCGACAAGGGACTTGGCGAAAACCAGTATTTCAAGTTCGGCCCCTACCGCGACGGCGCGGCGGAACCCTGGACGATGATCTACGACAATTTCATCCGATCCCCCGCCTGCACCGATCTTCTGCCCGCCGCCACCTGTACCGCAGCGGGGTTCTGACGACGTTGCGCATCGCCTTCTACGCGCCCCTGAAATCGCCCTGTCACCCGGTGCCTTCGGGCGACCGGGCGATGGCACGGCTGTTGATGGCGGCGCTCGGGGTGGCGGGGCACGAGGTGGCGCTGGCATCCGAAATGCGCGCCTACCTCCGCGCGCCCGACGACGCCGCCACCTGGGCTGCGCTGCAGGCAGCGGCTGCCGTGGAACGTGCGCGCGTTGCGGCACTTTGGCAGGCGGACGGCCCGCCCGACCTTTGGTTCTGCTACCACCCCTACTACAAATCGCCCGACCTTCTGGGCCCCACCCTCTGCACCGCTTTCGGGGTGCCCTGCGCCACTGCCGAAGCCTCGCAATCCCCACGCCGCGCCATCGGCCTTTGGGCCGAATCCCAATCGCTTGCCCGCGATTCTGTGGCGATGGCTGCCGTCAACCTCAGCCTGACCGCACGCGATGCGGCGGGCCTTGCCGCTGCCGTGCCGGCGGCGCGCGTGGCGCGGCTGCGGCCGTTTCTCGACGCGCGCCCCCTGCCACCCGCGCCCGAACCCGGCCACCTCGTCACCGTTGCCATGATGCGCGCGGGCGACAAGATGGAAAGCTACCGCCACCTCGCCGCCGCCCTGCGGCTGGTGCCGGGCGACTGGCGGCTGACCATTGCGGGCGATGGGCCAGAGCGGGCGGCAGTGCAGGCACTTTTCGCCGGAATGCCCGTGCATTTCGCGGGCCTTCTCGATGCAGATGGCGTGGCCGCGCTGATGGCGCGCGGCGCGCTCTACCTTTGGCCGGGGTGTGGCGAGGCGTTCGGGCTGGCCTATCTCGAGGCGCAGGCGGCGGGCCTGCCCGTCGTCGCCTTCGCAACCGCTGGCGTGCCCGAGGTTGTGGCGCATGGCGAAACGGGCGTGCTGGTGCCCGATGGCGATGATGCGGCCTTCGCCCGCGCCGTCACGCTTGTCCTGTCCGATCCCTCGGGCCGCGCCCTCATGGGCCGCGCTGCGGCGGCAGGGGTGGCGCGCGATCACTCGCTGGCGGGTGCTGCGCGGGATATTCAAGCGGCGCTTGTCGCCCATGTGCGGGGATGGCACTGACGATGGACCGCCTGACCCGCGCGCTTGACGATCTGGCCGCCCGTGGTGAACGCGCCCGGTTCTGGCTGCGCGACGATGACGCCACGCTGCCCACCCCCGCGCTCGACCGCTTGCTGGCGCTGGGCCTGCCCGTCACGCTGGCCGTGATCCCCGAACCCACGGGCGCGGCTTTGGCGGACCGGCTCGCGGGCACCGATACCGAGGTGGCGGTGCACGGCTGGGCGCATGCCAACCACGCCCGGCCCTGGGAAAAGAAGGCAGAGCTTGGCCCCCAGCGCCCGCTGGCCGCCGTACTGGCCGAACTCGCCGATGGCCGCACCAAGCTCTTCTCGCTGCACGGGGCCCGCGCGCTGCCCCTGCTGGTACCGCCCTGGAACCGCATCGCGCCGACGGTGGCGGCGGGCCTTCCCGGGATCGGCTTTACCGCGCTTTCTGCCTTTGGTCAGGAAAAGCGCGACGCGCCAACCCGAATCAACAGCCATGTCGACCTGATCGACTGGCGCCGGACCCGCGCCGTGAAGGACACCCTGCAACTGGAAACCGAAATCCTTGCGCGCCTCGCCACCGGGGGGCATGTCGGCATCCTGACCCATCACCTTGTGCATGACCGGGCGACGTGGGCCTTTCTTGATGCGCTGCAAGCCGCTACCGCGCACCCCGCCTGCCACTGGGTTGGCGCGCGCGCGCTTCTCTCACCATGATTTCCACGCCAGCAGCAGCCCCCCGCCCGCCGCCTCGTTCGCGGCCGCGAACGCCTCTGCCTTCGCCAAAGGCACGCCCAGCGCCAGATCACCGGCTGCCATCCCGTCGCCCGCCAGCGCCACCGATCCGCAGCGCGCGACAAGGGTAAAGATCAGCGGCCCCGTCGCCCACCACGCGGGCGCCTTCGGCATCTCCGCCACCACCTGCGGCAACACCGCGTTCAGATGCAGCATCGCCGGATG
Source organism: Rhodobacterales bacterium (assembly GCA_038251625.1). Classification (GTDB taxonomy): domain Bacteria; phylum Pseudomonadota; class Alphaproteobacteria; order Rhodobacterales; family Rhodobacteraceae; genus JBBQXK01. The sequence goes on along the minus strand of JBBSBE010000001.1, from coordinate 12,621 downwards.
CCCGCGCGGCACCGCGATAAAGGAATTGGCCAAGAGCAGCGATCCCTTGCCGGTCAGGCGCGCCACATCCTCGGCCATCGCGCAAAGCCCCGTCAGCGGCAATAGCGCGTCGAAGCTCAGGCTTTCCCGCGCGGGATAGAAATCGCAATCAAGGTATATCCCCCCCTCTGCCCCCAGAATCGCGTAGCGGGCAAGGTCCACCGCACCGGGATAATCCCCCCGCGCCATCATCGCGGCAAAGGCGGGGTTGCCCGCCAACCCCAGCGCCGCAAGGTCCGCCTCGCGCCACAGCCGGTAGCCAAGGCCATGGCGCGTGGCATGCGTGGCCCAGGCCGCGCAAGTGGCGGGCAAGGGCAGGGGGCCGATCCAGATCTGGTGGATCACGCGCGGCACCGCCATCCGGTTCGCATCGGGCAGGGTTGCGCGCAGGGCGGCGGGCATGTCGGCGAAAGGCGCCATCCGGCCGGGCGGCGGCACCAGATGCGCCTGCAGCCCGACCCGCCGCACGGTATCGCCCTCGGCCTTGGCCAGCCGCAGCATCGCGGCCAGCAGGCGCCGGGGCAGCCCTGCCGCCGTCGGATCGCCCAGCGCCACCGCCCCCGGATCGCGCGCCAGGGCCGCCAGCGCCGCCGCCGCCTCGGCATGCCGCCCGCCCGCGCGCAACGCCTCTGCCGCCGCCAGCCTTGCCTTTGCGTCCATCCCGCAATCCCCCCTCCGATGCTTGATTGGCGATAGACAGAAATTTAACCCTCGGCTAGCGTCGGCACGTTATTGCCCATGGCCCCCGGCCCGGGCGTTCTGCGAATGAGGTTGCCTTTGCCCCGGACCGGACCCAATCCATGACCCCGGGGCGTGATCTTTTGCGCGTCGAGGGGCTGCGCGTGGCGTTTCCCGTGCAAGGCGGCGCCATCCAGGCGGTGCGCGAGGCCAGCCTTCGCGTGCTGCCCGGCAAGGTCACGGCACTGGTGGGCGAAAGCGGATCGGGCAAATCGGTGCTCAGCCAGGCCGTGATGGGCCTGCAACCGGCGTCCGCAAAAATCTCGGGCCGTATCCTTTTTGCTGATCCCGAAGGCGATGGCACGCCCGTCGATCTTTTGTCCCTGCCGCGCGACGGGCGCGCGATTCGCAGCATCCGGGGCCGCCGCATCGGCATGATCTTTCAGGAACCGATGACCTCGTTCTCGGCCCTGCACACGATCGGCAACCAGATCGAAGAGGTGTTGCAAACCCACACCACCATGTCGCCGCGCGAACGCCGCGCGCGGTGCGAGGAAATGCTGGGCCTTGTGGGCTTTTCCGATCCCGCGCGGGTTTTCAACCTTTACCCGTTCGAGCTTTCGGGCGGCATGCGCCAGCGCGCGATGATCGCCATGGCGCTGGTCTGCGACCCCGCCCTGTTGATCGCGGACGAACCGACCACCGCGCTTGACGTGACGATCCAGGCGCAGATCCTCAAGCTCTTGAAGGATCTGCAGTCGCGGCTCGGCATGGCCATCCTTCTGATCACCCATGATCTTGGCGTCGTCGCCAATATCGCGGATGAGGTGGTGGTGATGTACCACGGCCAGATCATGGAGGCGGGGGCGACGGATGCCATCTTCCGCACCCCGCGCCACGCCTATCTGAAGGGCCTGATGGGCGCGATCCCGCAGTTCGGGATGACGGCAGACGACAGGCTGAAACCCCTGCGCGATGTGCCCGTTGATCACACCACGCTGATGTCCGCGGTTGCCGCCGCTCCGGCATCGGCCAGCGCGCCGCCGGTGATGCTGTCGGTGCGGGGCCTGCGCAAAAGCTTCATCACCAAGAAATACGTGGGTGGTGCGGTGCCCGCTCCCGCCGTCGATGGCGTCAGCTTCGATATCCGGCGCGGCGAATGCCTGGGCCTTGTGGGCGAAAGCGGGTCTGGCAAGACGACGGTCAGCAAGATCCTGATGCGCGCCGTCACCCCCGATGAAGGCAGCGTGACCTTCGATGATGGCGGCGGCCCCGTCGATGTGCTGGCAGCCGAGGGCGAGGCGTTGCAGGCGCTGCGCCGCAAGATCCAGATGGTGTTCCAGGATCCCGTCGCCTCGCTCTCGCCGCGCATGACGGTGGGCAACATCATCGCCGAGCCGCTGGAAATCCACCGCCGCGGCGACGGGGCAGAGCGGCGCCGGATCGTGGCTGCCCTCCTTTCGGCCATCGGCCTCGACCCCGCGATGACCCAGCGCTACCCGCACAGCTTTTCGGGCGGCCAGCGGCAGCGGATCGGGATCGCGCGCGCGCTGGCCCTCTCCCCCTCGCTTCTGGTCTGCGATGAGCCCGTGTCGGCGCTCGATGTTTCGGTGCAGGCGCAAATCCTGAACCTGCTCAAGGATTTGCAAAAAGACCTTGGCCTCACCACGCTCTTCATTTCGCACAACCTTGCCGTCGTCGATTACATGGCCGACCGCGTCGCGGTGATGTGGCAGGGCCGGATTGTCGAGATCGCCAGCCGCGAGGCGATCATGAAAACGCCCGTCCATCCCTACACCCGCGCGCTGCTGTACGCCGTGCCCTTCCCCGATCTGGACCGCCCGCTCGATTTCGCCAGCGCGGGTGAAACCAGCCGCGCGGCCAGCACCGGCTGGGCCAAGGCGTTCTCCGACGCGGGCGAACCGGGCGCGCTCTCCCCGCTTGACCTTGGCGACGGGCACATGGTGCTGGCCCGCCCCGGCGCCGACCTGCGGGAGCTTATGGCATGATCACCCGGCGCGGCACCCTCGCCCTGATGGCAGCGGCGGCCCTGCCACGCGCGGCCTTCGCCTCGGGCGCAGAGCCGCCCGTTCTGGCCGATGCCGTGGCCAAGGGCGAACTGCCGCCCATGGCCGCCCGTCTGCCCAGCAATCCCCGCATCATCGACCTGCCTGCCCTTGGCCGCGCGCCCGGCGCATACGGTGGGCGGGCGCGCATGCTGATCGGCGGTCAGCGCGATATCCGCCTGATGCCGATCTACAGCTATGCCCGGCTCGTGGGCTATGACCAGCAACTGAACCTCGTGCCCGACATTCTGGCCGATGTGACGGTGGAAGAGGGCCGCATCTACACCTTCACCCTGCGCGAAGGGCACCGCTGGTCGGATGGCGAGCCCTTCACGACCGAGGATTTTCGCTACGTCTGGGATGATCTGATCAACAATCCCGATATCTATCGCGGCGGTCCGCCCGTCGATCTGAACGCTGGCGGGCAATTCCCCAGGTTCGAGGTGCGGGACGCGCTGACGCTGCGCTATGTCTGGGATGCACCCGCGCCGAACTTTCTGCCCGTCCTCGCCTCGCCCGCCCCCCTCATGCTGGCCATGCCGTCGCACTACATGCGCCAGTTCCACGCCCGCTACGCCACCGAGGCGTCGCTGGCCGACCTGTGCAAGCAATACCGCGTGGACGACTGGCAAAGCCTGCACACCAAGATGGGCCGCCAGAACCGCCCTGAAAACCCCGATCTTCCCACGCTGGAAGCATGGCGCCCCCGCACCGCCCCCCCCGCCGAACAGTTCGTGTTCGAGCGTAACCCCTATTTCCACCGCGCCGATCCCGAAGGGCGCCAACTGCCCTACATCGACCGGATCGAGATGAACGTGTCCTCGTCCGAGATCATCACCGCCAAGACGGCCACCGGCGAAAGCGATCTGCAGGCCTCGGGGCTGGCCTTCAACGACTATACGCTGATGAAGAACGCCGAAAAATCCTATCCGATCAAGGTGGGCCTCTGGCGCCGTACGCAAGGATCAAGCGTCGCCCTGATCCCCAACATGACATGCAAGGATCCGGTCTGGCGCAGCCTCTTTCAGGATGTGCGCGTGCGCCGCGCCTTTTCCGTGGCGATCGACCGGGAAGAGATCAACAAGGTGCTCTTCTACGGCCTTGCCCGCGAAAGCGGCGATACGATCCTGCCCGAAAGCCCGCTTTTCAAGGCCGAATATGCCTCGGCCTGGGCGCAGTTCGATACCGGTCTGGCCAACAGCCTGCTGGATGAGGCGGGGCTCTTCAAACGCGATATCTACGGCACCCGCCTTCTGCCCGATGGCCGCAAGGCGGGCATCGTGATCGAGACGGCGGGCGAAAGCACGCTCGAGACGGACGTGCTGGCCCTCGTCTCGGATCATTGGCGCGACATCGGCATCCCGCTTTATATCCGCACCTCGCAGCGCGATATATTCCGCAGCAGGGCGCTGGCGGGCGAGGTGCTGATGGGCGTGTGGACGGGTCTGCAGAACGGCGTGCCCACCGCCGACATGGCGCCCACGGACCTTGCCCCCACCGCAGGCGATCAGTTGCAATGGCCCGTCTGGGGCATGCACTACGCCAGCGCCGAAACGCAAGGCGAGGCGCCCGAATACGCCCCCGCGCGCGATCTGCTGCGCCTCTTGCGCGACTGGCAGCAAACCACCAGCAGCGCCGAACGCGCCGCGATCTGGGCCGACATGCTGGTGATCCGCGCCGATCAGGTGCTGACCATCGGCACCGTATCGGGCGCGCTGCAACCTGTCGTGTGGTCCGCGCGGATGCGCAACGTACCGGCCGAGGCGCTCTACGGGTTCGAGCCGACCAGCTACCTCGGCGCCTACCTGCCGGACACGTTCTATTACGAGGGCGGCGCATGATCCGGTACATCCTGTGGCGCATCGCGGCGATGGTGCCCACGCTCTTTCTGATCTCGGTGCTGGTCTTCACCATCATCCAGTTGCCGCCCGGCGACTATTTCGAAAGCTACGTCGCCGAACTGCGTGCGCTGGGCGAAGATGCCGACCTTGCAGAGATCGAGATGCTGCGCGAACGCTACGGATTCGATCAGCCGATGGTCGTGCGCTACGCCACATGGGCCGCCGGCATGCTGAAGGGCGATTTCGGCTATTCCTTCGAATACCGCCTGCCCGTCAGCGAGGTTGTGGGCGACCGCCTGTGGCTGACCGTCATGCTGTCGGTCGTCACCATCATCTTCACCTGGGCGCTGGCTTTCCCCATCGGCATCTATTCGGCCACGCACCAATACAGTTGGGGCGATTACGGCATCACCTTCCTTGGCCTTCTGGGCGTGGCGATCCCCAACTTCATGCTGGCGCTTGTGATGATGTATTTCGCCAATCTCTGGTTCGGCATCTCCATCGGCGGGCTGATGGACCGCGAATACCTCAATCAGCCGATGAGCTGGGACAAGGTGCTGTCGATCCTGTCGCACATCTGGATCCCAGTGGTGATCATCGGCACCGCGGGCACCGCCGGCATGGTGCGGCGCCTGCGCGCGAACCTGCTGGACGAGCTGCAGAAGCAATACGTCACCACCGCCCGCGCCAAGGGCCTGCCGCCGGGCAAGGTCTTGCGCAAATACCCGCTGCGCATGGCGCTGAACTTCTTCATCTCCGACATCGGCTCGATCCTGCCCGCCATCATCTCGGGCGCCGAGGTCACGGCGATCGTGCTGTCGCTCGAAACCACCGGCCCCATGCTGATCCGCGCGCTGCAAAGCCAGGACATGTATCTGGCGGGGTCCTTCCTGATGTTCCTCGCCTTCCTCACCGTCATCGGCGTCCTGATCTCGGATATCGCGCTGGCCTTTCTTGACCCGCGCATCCGTCTGGGTGGAAAGGTGGCACGATGACCATGGGCCCCCTTCCCGAACCCGGCGCGCCGCTGCCGCATTACGTGTCCGACGCGCCCTTCGATCCCAACGCGATGGAGGCGCAGGGCGCCACCGGCGCCGCCGCACAGGCCTCGCAACTGCGGCTGATGTGGTGGCGCTTCCGGCGGCACCGCGTCGCGGTGATCTCGGGCGTCTTCCTGATCGCGATCTACGCCACGATCTTCGTCAGCGAATTTCTGGCGCCCTACGACCTGCACACCCGACATACCGATCACATCTACGCCCCGCCGCAGCGCGTGCACATCATCCGCGATGGCGCGCTGGTGGCGCCCTATGTGCTGGGCCGCGAGATGCGGCTCGACATGGATACGCTGCAACGCGTCTACACCGACAATCCCGCCGACGTGCAGCCGCTGCGGTTTCTCTGCCAGGGCGATACCTACGAATTCTGGGGCCTGTTCGAGGCCAGCACCCACCTTGTCTGCCCTGCCGAAAGCGGCACACTGTTCCTCATGGGCACCGATCGCCTTGGCCGCGACGTGCTGTCGCGCATCATCTATGGCGCGCGCATTTCGCTGACCATCGGCCTTCTGGGCGTCACGATGAGCTTTGTCCTCGGCATCGTGATCGGCGGCATGGCGGGCTACTATGGCGGCTGGTTCGATAATATCGTGCAGCGCGTGATCGAGGTGCTGCAATCCATCCCCTCGATCCCCCTGTGGCTGGCACTCGCCGCGATCATCCCCGTCACGTGGAGCCCGATCCTCGTCTATGCCGGGATCACCGTCATCCTCGGCATGCTGGATTGGACCGGCCTCGCCCGCGCCGTCAGGTCGAAACTGCTTGCCCTGCGGGAAGAGGATTACGTGCTGGCCGCCCGCCTGCAGGGCGCCAGCAGCGCGCGCATCATCGGCCGCCACCTCGTGCCCGGCTTCATGTCGCATCTCATCGCCTCGGCCACGCTGACCATTCCCGGCATGATCCTTGGCGAAACGGCGCTGTCCTTCCTCGGCCTTGGCCTCCGTGCGCCCATCACCAGTTGGGGGATCCTGCTGACCGAAGGGCGCAGCGTCTCGATCCTTGCCCTTTACCCCTGGCTCATGTGGCCCGTGGTCCCCGTCATTCTGGTCGTCCTGGCCTTCAACTTTCTGGGGGACGGTTTGCGCGATGCGGCCGATCCCTATAAGTAGCCCGCAAAAGGCACAGACGTGCGCGATACCCCCACCTGGCTGCCCAAGAACGGGAGACGGCGCACCATGCCCCGCTTGAACAATGCCCGCATCCTCATGTATTCGCACGATACCTTCGGGCTCGGGCACTTGCGCCGCTGCCGCACCATCGCGCAGTCACTGGTGGCCGATTTTCGCGGCCTCAGCGTGCTCATCGTGTCGGGCAGCCAGATCGCGGGCGCCTTCGATTACCGCGCCCGCGTCGATTTCGTGAAGATCCCCAGCGTCATCAAGCTGCGCAACGGCGATTACACCTCGCTCGCCCAGCACATGGACCTGCAGGATACCATCGCCATGCGCCGCTCGATCATCCAGCACACCGCCGAGACCTACCAGCCCGATATTTTCATCGTCGACAAGGAACCGATGGGCCTGCGCGGCGAGATTGAAGAGACGCTGGAAATGCTGAAAGCCAGCGGCACCCGGCTGGTGCTCGGCCTGCGCGAGGTGATGGATGCGCCGCATCTTCTGGCCGCCGAATGGGCCAAGAACGATGTGCTGGCCAAGGTGAACCGTATCTACGACGATATCTGGGTCTACGGCCCGCCCGAATTCTACAATCCCCTCGTCGGGCTCGACCTTCCCGAAGGGCTGGCGGCACGGATGGAATTCGTGGGTTTCCTGCAGCGCCGCGCCCTGCACGCCGACCGCTCGCCCCACCGGCCAGAGGGGGATTACCTGCTGGTCACCACCGGTGGCGGCGGCGACGGGGCCGATCTTGTGGGCGACGTGATGGCCGCCTACCAGCACGATCCCACCCTGCCGCACAAGGCGCTGGTGGTGCTCGGCCCCTACATGCCGGGCGAACAGCGCGCCCGCTTCATGCGCATCGCCGAAACCATCCCGAAGATCGAGATGATCGAATTCGACGCCCGCATGGAAGAACTGATCGCAGGCGCCAGCGCCGTGGTCGCGATGGGCGGCTACAATACCTATTGCGAGATTTTGTCGTTCGACAAACCCGCCCTCATCGTGCCCCGCACCACCCCGCGCGAAGAACAGCTTCTGCGCGCCAGCCGCGCGGCAGAGCTTGGTCTGGTCGATATGCTCTTGCCCGAGGAATCGGCCGACCCCGCGCGCCTTGCCGCTGCCTTGCGCGCCCTGCCGGGCCGTCCCCGCCCGTCGCAGGCGCCGGGCCATCTGCATCTCGAGGGGCTTACCAACATTTCCCGCCTCGTCGGCGAAACCCTTGCAGCGCGCGAGAAGGAACTGCTCGGATCCTCCGCGTGACCCGCCCGGCCCGCGTGGCGGTGGTGGTCAAGGGCTATCCGCGCCTGTCGGAAACCTTCATCGCGCAGGAACTGCGGGGGTTGGAGCTTGCGGGGATGGACCTCGTGATCGTCTCGCTTCGCCATCCCACGGACAAGAAGCGCCACGCCGTGCATGACGAGATCACGGCGCCCGTCCTCTACCTGCCCGAATATCTCTATCAGGAACCGCTGCGGGTGATCCGTGGCCTCCTCACGGCCCGCCGACTGCCCGGCTTCCGGGCCGCATGGGCGCAGTTCCTGGCCGACCTCTGGCGCGACCGCACGCCCAACCGCATCCGCCGCCTTGGCCAGGCCTGCGTGCTGGCCGCCGAATGGCCGGAAGGCGCCGACCGGCTCTATTCCCATTTCCTGCACACGCCCACCTCGGTGGCCGACTACACCGCCACGATGCTGGGCCTGCCGTTTTCCCTTTCCGCCCATGCCAAGGATATCTGGACCATCCCCGACTGGGAAATCACCGGCAAGCTGTCCCGCGCCCGGTGGGCCGTTACCTGCACCGAAAGCGGGCACGCACACCTGCAATCCCTCGCCCCCGATCCCGCCCGCGTCCATCTCAGCTACCACGGCCTCAACCTTGATCGCTTCCCGGCCTTCGATGGCACGCGGCCCGCGAACGACGGCCATGACCCCGCGAACCCCGTCATCATCGTCAGCGTGGGCCGCGCGGTGCCGAAGAAGGGCTACGATATCCTGCTCGACGCCCTCGCCCGCCTGCCCGCCGCGCTGCACTGGCGGTTCCTGCACCTTGGCGGCGGGCCAGAGCGCAAGGCCCTGAAGGATCAGGCCGCGCGCCTCGGCCTTGCTGACCGCTGCGACTGGCGCGGATCGGTCGATCAGGCCGAGGTTCTGGCCGCGTACCGCGGGGCCGACCTTTTCGCGCTGGCCTGCCGCATCACCGGGGATGGCGACCGTGACGGCCTGCCAAACGTGATCGTCGAGGCGGCAAGCCAGGGCCTTGCCTGCCTGTCCACCGATATCTCGGGCATCCCGGAACTCATCACCGATGATGTCACCGGCCTTCTTGTCCCGCCCGAAGACCCCGCGGCCCTTGCCCTCGCCCTGCAGCGCGCGCTGGCCGATCCCGCCCTGCGCACCCGCCTTGGGCAAGCCGCCGCCGCCCGCGTGCGCGGCCAGATGGACTATCGCCGCAGCATCGCCGAGCTTGTGGCGCTTTTCGAAGGATCCCCCGCATGACCGGCCCGCATGTCTTTTTCTACGTCCAGCACCTTCTGGGCATCGGCCACCTCGCCCGCGCCAGCCGCATCGCCCGCGCCATGGTGGCCGAGGGGCTGACCGTCACCCTTGTCACCGGTGGCATGCCCGTCGCGGGCTTTCCCGGCCCGGGCCTTGGCCACATCGCCCTGCCGCCCGTCGCTGCCTCCTCCATCGCCTTCGCGGGCCTTTCGGACGAACACGGTGTGCCGGTGGACCAGGCCTTCCTCGACCGCCGCCGCGGTCTCCTCCTCGCCGCCTTCCGGCACGCCAAACCGGATATCGTGATGACCGAGGCCTTCCCCTTCGGCCGCAAGCAGGTGAAGTTCGAACTCCTCCCCCTGATCGATGCGATCGAGGCCACAACGCCCCGCCCCAAACTCGTGGCCTCGGTTCGCGATATCCTGCAAGCCCGCGCCAAACGCGTGCGCGACGAGGAAACGGCGGCGGTCGTGCGCGCGCACTATGACGCGGTGCTGGTGCACGGCGATCCCACCTTTGCGGCGCTCGGGGAAAGCTTCCCCCTCGCCGACCAGATCGCCGACAAGGTGATCTACACAGGCCTTGTCTGCCCCGAACCCGCGCCGATGCCGGCCGAGCGGTTCGATATCGTGGTCTCCGCCGGGGGCGGGGCTGTGGGGGCGGGGATGGTGGCCGCCGCCGGGGCCGCAGCGCATCTTCTGCCCGATCTTGGCCAATGGTGCCTCATCACCGGCCCCAACCTTGCGCAGGAAAACTTTGACCGCCTCGCCGCAACCCTGCCGCCCCATGTGCGGCTTGAACGCTTCCGTACCGATTTCGCCAGCCTCCTGCGCGGCGCGCGGCTTTCCGTCTCGCAGGCGGGCTACAATACCGTGGGCGATATCCTGCAGGCGGGGTGCCGCGCGCTTCTGGTGCCCTTCGCCAAACTGGGGGAAACCGAACAGGCCGACCGCGCCCGCCGTCTTGCCGCCCTCGGCCGCGCCACGGTGGTGGAAGATGAGGCGCTGACCCCCGAAACCCTCGCCACCGCCATCCGCGCCGCCATGGCCCTGCCGGAACCTGCCGCGCTCGCCGCAATCAACACCGATGGCGCACGCCAGACTGCCCGCATCCTGCGGGATCTCTAGCGCGTCATTTCAAGGAAATTTTGGTGGAGCCAGGGAGGATCGAACTCCCGACCTCTTGAATGCCATTCAAGCGCTCTCCCATCTGAGCTATGGCCCCACCGGGTGTCGGACGGCACTTTCGCGCCGCCCGCGTGTCTAGGGTTCGCCTGCAGCGACTGCAAGCGAAAAGATCAGGGTTCTTCGTCGCTGCCCGCCACATCGGCGATATCGTCCAGCGACACGTTTTCGTCCGCGTCGTCTTCCAGCAGATCGTCATCCGCATCCGCATCGTCGGTGGCTGCGGTGGCGATCAGATCGTCATCGGTGTCGAGGTCATCGACCACAACATCATCGTCTTCCTTCGGCGCAACGCGGCTGATGACAGACGCCACCGCCTTGCGGCGGGCCGATTCGATATCCACCACTTCGCCCGTGTAGGGGCTGACGACGGGAACGCGGTTCAGGTCGTAAAAGCGTTTGCCGGTTGTCGGGCAAATACGCTTCGTACCCCATTCTGCCTTGGGCATAGTCACATCCTTGATGGCTGGAGGGTCCACAATTGCCGCGCCTTGCCACAGGCAGGCGGGGGTGTCAAAGCCTTTCGCACAAGCGTGCGGATCGCTAATCTGGGCATCCCAGCCCGAGGATGCAATGCCCCACCTGCCCGGCCTTCCTGGCGTCGAGATCACGCTGCGCCGTTCGGCCCGCGCGCGCCGCGTGTCCTTGCGCGTCAGCCGCCTTGATGGACAGGTCACCCTGACCCTGCCGCCCCGCATGCGCGAGGCCGAGGCGATGGCCTTTCTGCGCGGGCAGGAAGGCTGGCTGCGCCGCGCACTCGCCGCCCGTCCGGCGTTGCAGGCGGTCACCATCGGCACCGCCCTGCCGGTCGAGGGGCGCGTGCTGACGCTGATCCCCGGCCCCGGTCGCGCGGTGCGGCCAGAGGGTGATGCGCTGCTCATCCCCGGCGATCCGGCCCGGGCGGGTGCCCGCACCGGGGCCTGGCTCAAGGCGCTGGCGCGCGAACGGCTGGCGGCGGCCAGCGACCGCCACGCCGCGGCCCTCGGGCGCCCCTATGCCACGCTCGCCTTGCGCGATACCCGGTCGCGCTGGGGGTCCTGCACCACGGCTGGTGGCCTCATGTATTCCTGGCGGCTCGTCATGGCCCCGCCCGAGGTGCTCGATTACGTGGCGGCGCACGAGGTGGCGCATCTGGCCGAGATGAACCACTCTCCCGCGTTCTGGGCCGTGGTGGCCCGGCTTTATCCCGCCCATGCCGCCGCCCGCCGCTGGCTGAAAGCGGAAGGCGCGGCGCTACACGCCTTTCGTTTCACGGCAGGGGATTGACCGCGCCCCCCGCGCGGTGCTTGCCTCGCCCATGGCCATCACCCCGCTTCGCCCGACCGACAGCACGACCGCCGCGCATGAACGGCTCTACCGTGCGCTGCGCACGCAGGTGATGCACGGCGAACTGGCGCCGGGCCACCCGCTCACCCTGCGCGGCGTGGCAAAAACCTTCGGCGTCTCGATGACCCCCGCACGCGAAGCGGTGCGCCGCCTTGTCGCCGAAGGGGCGCTGTCGCTGTCGCTCTCGGGGCGCGTGGCAACGCCGGAACTCACGCCCGAACGGATCGAGGAACTGGCCGCCATCCGCGCCCTGATCGAGCCGGAACTTGCCGCCCGCGCGCTGCCCCGCGCCCATTTCGCGCTGATCGACCGTCTGGCCGCGATCAACGGCGCCAATGCCGAGGCTGTCGCCAAGCAGGACGCGGTGGCCTACATCCGCACCAATCTGGAATTCCACCGCACGCTCTATCTGCGCGCCCAGGCCCCGGCGATGCTGGCGCTGACCGAAACGGTCTGGCTGCAGCTTGGCCCCACCATGCGCGCGCTCTACACCCGGCTGCGGCGCAACGAACCGCCCCCGCACCACCGCATGATCCTCGCCGCCCTGCGCGCGGGCGATGAACCCGGCCTGCGGCTTGCGGTGCGCACGGATGTGACCCAAGGCTTGCGCCATCTGACGGGATAGGAGGCCCCCCCCATGACCAGCCACATCGGGACCAGCCACATCGGGACCAGCCACATCGGCGCCAAGCCGGGCGAGATTGCCGAAACCGTGCTGATGCCCGGCGATCCCTACCGCGCCCGCTGGGTGGCCGAGACGTTCCTTTCGGGCGCCCGGCTTGTCAACGAGGTGCGCGGGATGCTGGGCTACACCGG